>DTSG01000334.1 GCA_012965455.1 Planctomycetaceae bacterium
GTAAATTTTCCATTCGATTAATAAAAGCACTAATGGCGCGGCGAACAAAATTGCTTGCTTTAGCTTTGGGGAGTCATCAAGTTGAGAGAACGATAGACTAAGTCCTTCGTAGAATGCGACGATAAAGGCGCTGTTGAAAACTAGTAGGAGGCAAGTAAACGCACAGATAGCAACGAGTAGGCTGAGCCCACGTCGAGATTGCAATGGTGGTGATTTTGTCATAATGTAGTTTGGAGTTTTGCAGTGTTGATGGTGCTGGGCTTAATTGTACTGCTTTTAATCACCAAATAACACGTATTTGGACGAATTAACGTCATGAACTGGGCGATAGGTTGTCGGTAGTATGCTTGTTGCCGTAGATGCAGTATTATAATTTGTCTAAAGGCTGTAATCGTTTTTGAGTTAAGAAGAGGAATTGCAAACAATGTCAGAAATGAGAAAAGAGCGGGATTCAATGGGGGATGTTGAGGTTCCTGCCAACGCTTACTATGGAGCGCAAACACAGCGGGCCGTAGATAATTTCCCAATTTCTAATTGGGCGTTACCCGACGCGTTAATTCGAGCAATGGGGCTCGTGAAGTACGCTTGCGCAATAGCAAATCGTGACCTTGGTAAACTCACCACTAGCGGAAAAACGCCGCTGGAAACAGAACAAGTAGACGCTCTGTTAGCCGCCTGCCAAGAAGTTGCTGCCGGCAAACTTGAAGACCAGTTTCCGGTGGACGTCTTTCAGACTGGTTCTGGCACTTCAAGCAACATGAATGTCAACGAAGTCATTTCCAATCGCGCGATTGAGATTAATGGCGGCGATCGATTTGCTTCGGAGAAAACGATTCATCCCAACGATCATGTCAACATGGGGCAAAGTACGAACGATACTTTTCCAACGGCCATCCACGTAGCCGTCGGCATGACGATTGCAGAAGAACTAATTCCAGCTCTGCAGAAGTTTGCGGCGACTTTACGATCAAAATCAGAACAATGGGATCAATTGATCAAGATTGGTCGTACCCACTTGATGGATGCAACTCCATTGCGGTTGGGGCAAGAATTTGGCGGCTTTGCGCGCCAAATTGAATTGTCCATCGAACGCGCTCAAGCCGCTCAAACGGCAATCCTAGAACTTCCTGTGGGCGGAACAGCGGTTGGTTCAGGAATTAACACTCATCCAGAATTTGGTAGCCGAGTGTCGGCTTGTTTAGCAGAGCAAACGAAGATTGCATTCATTGAAGCGGTCGATCATTTCGAGGCTAACGCTCAGCGTGATGGATTAGTACAATGCCACGGCGGGTTGAAAACAATTGCTAGTACATTATTCAACGTTGCCAATAATATTCGTTGGTTGGGGTCAGGTCCCCGCTGTGGATTCGGCGAAATTCAATTACCGACTCGTCAACCAGGCAGTTCGATTATGCCCGGCAAGGTTAATCCAGTGATGTGTGAAAGCATGATGCAAGTGGCAGCTCGAGTAATCGGCAACGATCAAACGGTTACGCTGAGTGGCACAACTGGGGGTAACTTTCAATTGAATATTATGATGCCGGTCATGGGGCATGCAACACTAGAGAGTATTGCTTTGTTGAGTTCGGTCGTCAACGCATTTGTGGATCTTTGTGCTGCTGATATTGAGGCGAACGAAGACGCCTGTGAAGCTGCTGTGGAACAAAGTTTGTCGATGGTGACAAGCTTAAATCCTTATGTCGGTTACGAGAAAGCCAGTGAGCTGGCAAAAGAAGCACTGGCCAGCGGAGCGACGATTCGGGAGCTTTGCGAGCAGGAGCAAATACTCTCGGAAGACGAGCTCAATCAGGCACTAGACGCAATGCGGATGACCGAACCGCAAGAGTAGAGCAGTCGGTGTAGCTGCATTGTGTCTATCTATAGGTGTCGCGTAAATTGAGCCCGCCGACAAAACAGCAATATCGGTTTTCGCGGCGGGCTGGTAAACATTTAGACGCGGATTTGGTCCTGTGTAGAGTGATTTTGGTGTTGTATGGTTTTGGCGTATTTTTGTTCAGGAGCATCAAATTGACCTTACGCCAAACCTGATTTACTTTATCATTACCAAATTACAAGGATTTCTCCTATCTAGGCGTTTTTGCCTTACAGATACAGAGAATTTTACACACACAATTACGATAGACAACCTTAATCGGTAAATCTTTTTATTTGGGGTTAGACACAGCAAATGGCGCTGGAAAAAATTAGAAACATTGGCATCTCGGCACACATTGACTCGGGAAAAACAACACTTAGCGAACGTATTTTGTTTTACAGCGGTCGCATTCACAAGGTTCAGGAAGTACGCGGCGAAGGCACTGGCGCGACGATGGACCATATGGAACTAGAAAAAGAACGTGGGATTACAATTACCAGTGCTGCCACAACGGTACAGTGGGAGGATTTCACGATTAATTTGATCGATACTCCAGGTCACGTTGACTTTACGGTTGAAGTGGAACGTAGTTTACGAGTTCTCGACGGTGCAATCCTTGTCTTGTGTGCAGTTGGTGGTGTCCAAAGTCAATCGATGACCGTCGACCGCCAAATGAAACGCTACAAAGTACCCCGCCTCGCATTCATCAATAAGATGGACCGTACTGGTGCTGAACCGCATCGTGTCTGTTCCGAAATCGCTGAAAAACTTGGCGATTCTCCAATCCTAATGCAATTACCCATCGGCGAAGGTGAAACATTTGAAGGTGTCATTGACCTCATTACGATGAAGGCATTGTATTTCGATGGAGAATACGGTGAAAACGTACGCGAAGAAGATATTCCGGAAGACATGCAAGCCGATGCGGAAAAATATCGCGCGATCATGTTGGATGCCTTGTGTGTGTTCAACGATGATCTGATG
>DTSG01000335.1 GCA_012965455.1 Planctomycetaceae bacterium
CGATAATCCGCCAAACTGTGAATCTCAGAACCGATATGCTTTCGCACTCGATTATCTTTTCCCCCATATTCGTAAATGTAGTCGCCAAGATGAACGACTAAATCCAAATCTTCCTTTTGCATATGCGGGTAGCCATTAAAATATCCGCTCTCATAGTGCTGACACGATGTAAAGGCGAAACGAACGCGATCCGGCATGGCGTCGCGTGCTGGGGCCGTACGAGTGCGGCCGATGGGGCTCGTTTCATTGCCCACATGAAAACGGTAAAAATACCAGCTGTGGGGTTTGAGTTTATCGACTTCAACATGCACTGAGTGCCCTAGTTGCGGCATGGCGAGTGCGGTGCCACTGCGGACCACGCTTGTAAAGCCCTCGTCGGTCGCTACTTCCCAGCGTGTGCGGACTGCCTCGGTAGGCATCCCGCCGTGCTGTAATGGATTTGGTGCTAAACGAGTCCACAACACGACACCGTCAGGCTCCGGATCGCCGGATGCGACACCAAGTGTAAATGGATTGCCGTCGAACTGGGGGTTATCGACTACGGCGCATTCCGCAGTCACCGCTGCCAGAGGAATTGCCGACACAGTCGCCATGTATTGAATGAAGTCACGGCGCTGGATTCCGTAACGTTTACTGTGGGACAGAGATGACCTAGAGTTAGCGGGAGAGAGCATAGCGTTCACTTTAGTGTTTAAATACCTACGAGTTTCAATTCTTGAGCTGCGGCAATAACCTCTAATTCATCAATTTTTGCAGCGCCGTCAACATCGCATCGATCGAATCTGGGTTTACTTCCTTCCAATCACTACTGGCAAGCTCACGGCCTAATACCGTTGAACCTAAGTGAGCGAACTGAGTACGCATAGTGGTCAAAACTTTCTGTCCACCGCCGCCTGAATGAGTCGCCAACGCAACGGGCAATCCAGTAAACATTTCGCGGAAATCATCGCACTCGGTCGACAACCAGGCGAGCGCGCTGCCCAGCGTCGGAGGTACTCCGCCATTATATTCCGCGGCGCACACCCACAAAGCGTTAGCGGCTGTCATCGCAGATTGCAGTTGCTCATAATCTTGACCAGGTCCCGCTTCATGCTGACGCGATGAGTACAAGGGGATATCTAACGAAGTCAGGTCTAGTACCCGATTATCTATCCCCATGGCAGTCGCTGCTGCCGCGACCTTTTCGGCCAGTACCAAGTTTTTCTGGTGACTAGCCGTGATAATCAATAACACAGTATTCTCTCGCTGTTAATCGTGTTAGCAAACTACGGAGAAACTCACCGTTAGTTGTATGCCTTCATTCCATGCTCAGAAACATCTAGGCCAACTTCTTCTTCACTCGCCGAAACTCGGATCCCTAAAGTTGCCTTAAGGATCGATCCTACGATCAGTGTAAAGATAACGGTGTAGGCTCCGATTGCTCCGATACCAATGAGTTGAGCAACCAATTCCTTGCCGCCAAACAGTGCTGCCGCAATGGTGCCCCAGATCCCGCACACCAAGTGCACGCTGACGGCGCCCACCGGGTCGTCGATCTTCTTGTCGATGATGATTACTGAAAAGTAAACTATGACACCAGCAATCGCCCCAATGATAACCGCGCCTTGAATAGTTACTGAATCCGCGCTCGCCGTCACACCGACAAGTCCGGCTAGAATACCATTAAGTGCCATCGTTACGTCCGGTTTACCCTGAGACCACGACACTAAACCGGCAGCTAAACCACCAGCAGCGGCGGCCATCGAAGTTGTAACTAAGACAAGTGACGTCGTTGCTGGATCGGCGCTGAGTACCGACCCGCCGTTGAAACCGAACCAACCAAACCACAACAAGAATACGCCCACGGCGACCAACGGCATGTTACTGCCTGGAATTGCATTGGCGGAGCCATCGGCGTTGTATTTTCCAATGCGCGGGCCTAAGAGCCAGGCCATTACGAGAGCCGCCCATCCGCCGACGGAGTGCACCAGCGTCGAACCGGCGAAGTCATAGAAACCTATACCGGATAACCAACCCCCACCCCAGACCCAGGATCCAGTGACCGGATAACAAAATAGCAATAAACAAGTCGAGAAAATCAAAAACGAACTCAGCTTAACCCTGCCAGCAACCGAACCCGATACGATCGTTGCACAAGTTGCCGCGAACATCGCTTGGAAAAAGAAATCCGTATACCAAGTGTAATTACCATATTGGGGAGTAAGACCTGGATCACCGGCTTCTAACGTGATGAAATTCGGAATAGCCTCCAAACTTAAAATACCAGCGGAATCATCAGCAAACCCCGGATACATTACGTTAAACCCGATCAAGGCATACGTGAGCAGCCCAATGGAAATGATCATTGTGTTCTTGAACAAGATGTTGATCGTATTTTTCTGTCGAGTCAGACCGGCTTCCAAACTGGCGAACCCAAGGTGCATGATAAACACCAAGCAACCTGAAAGCATGACCCACAAGTTGTCAATTTTGAATTCGTTTAGCTCGGCAGCTGTGGGTACCGGAGCTTCAACCGCCGCTGCGGTTTCCCCTAACACCTGGTCGGCAAATAAACTGGGCGTAACCACAAACGACATGGTCACGGCGACCAACAAACTGAATAATAAGAACCGTTTCATTACTAAACCCCTAGAAATTATAAGAACTCTGGACAATACAACATGCACGTGAGTGTCAAGAACAGATTTAACTGTTAGTTTACTTGAAACCCCTATAGTTTTTCAATCCTCTTGCGCGAAAAATATCCAATTCAGTTTGGTATTTGATATAATTCGCAAAGTCACAAAAGGAAAACACCTACTATAGGGAATATGTCATGTCACCATCCCAACG
>DTSG01000336.1:0-22144 GCA_012965455.1 Planctomycetaceae bacterium
AATGATGGGCGCGGCAACGTAGACGGGTGGGTTTTCAGGCGAATATCGCAGGCGTGTTGATGCGGGTGAATCATTTCCTGCACCCTGAGTGATCCATTGTCGAATTAAGTCGATTTCAGAATCGGCAAGTGGTTTTTTTCCTTGTGGCATTTCAGCAGCACCATCAGTCTTACTGATACGATGGATTAGATAGCTTTCATCGGGTTTATGCGCAACGATCGCTGTTTCTTCAGATTCTCCGCCTTTCAGCAACAACGAAAAATCGGTCATGACGTAATCACCACCTTTTTTAGAGGGTTGGTGACAGCCTTGGCAGTGTGTCTGAAAAATTGGGCGGATGTCTTTGTCGTAGCTTATTTTGCGAGCGGTGGGTGCTGCTTTATCCTTTTTATCAGCGGCTTGGGTGGTAATCGCCGTTGCGCCAAGCAGCAGTGCCAGAGAGCAAATCCAGCTGGCGACGAGAAATCGAGATAGGTGTAGTCGGCTCATGGTTTTGGGGTGGGGATATTGTGGAGGAAGATTGACTTGGGTGGTGTCAATTATAGCACAATTCAAACTACGAATTAGCACAAATTGAATGGTGCAGGACTATGAATATGTATCCAAGTCGACGGTTTGGTGGAATTCGGGGATGGTCACGCCGAGACCGCAGCGCTGCGTAATTAGTTTGGACAAAGTCTCTGCGGCGTCCAAATCGCCATGGGTCAGAAAAACTTGTTGCGGGCTGTTACCAAAGTGGCTAATCCAGTCGAGCAAGCCATTTTGATCTGTATGACCGGAAAATCCTGAAAGACGGACGACTTCTGCTCTCACGTCATAGTGGCGGCCATGGATTCTCACGGACTCGTCACCTTGGGAAATCTGACGGCCGAGGGTGCCATAGGCTTGATATCCAACAAAAACAATAGCGGCTTTTTTATTGGAAATATTCCGTTTCAAATGAAATTTAATACGCCCCGCAGTACACATCCCGGAGGTCGACATGATGACGCAAGGTTCCTTGAAGGCGTTAATCTGCATGGATTCTTCGCGAGATCGGCAAAGGTGCATTCCCGGAAAATCTAAAATCGATTTGCCTTCGATGATCATGTTCCAAGCATCCTGGTCAAAACAATCGCGATGCTGTTGAAACACTTGCGTTACATCCACCGCCATCGGGCTATCGAGAAACACCGGAACCTGAGGGATGCTTCCCGATTGGACGAGCCGACTTAAATAATAGGTTAGCTCTTGGGCGCGTTCGACGGCGAATGTCGGAATCACTACATTCCCACCTCGCAGCACCGTCTGTTTAATGATATTCCCTAGTTGTTGTTCGCCGTCACCGTGCGAGGCATGATTGCGATCACCATAGGTAGATTCCATTACCACGAATTCCGCGTGTTCGAATGTAGCGGGGTCTCGGATAATCGGTTTGTCACATTGCCCGATATCACCCGAGAATACAATGATTTGAGTTTTATTGTTTTCGCGGACGACGATTTCCAGCATAGCGGAACCAAGAATATGTCCCGCTTCTTTAAACGTGACTTGAAAGACGCCGTCGCACAAGGACGTGGTCTTGTTATAGGTAACACCGCGGATCATCGGCAGCGTACGCTCGACATCTTCCTCGGTGTATAAAGGCTTTACGTCATGGGGCGATTTATGATTGTCTCTTTTATGACGTTTTCGTTTTTGAGCGACGTCTTCTTCTTGAATCCGAGCGGAGTCACGGAGCATGATTTCGGCCAATGAAGCCGAAGGCTGGGTCATATAGATTGGGACGTCGAGCCCTTCAGCAACTCGCCGAGGCAGTAGTCCAATGTGATCAATATGGACATGTGTCAGAACCATGGCATCGATTGACGTGGGTTCGACTGGCAGGTCTTCCCAGTTGCGGGACACGAAGGGACGTTCTTGATACAACCCGCAATCAACGAGTAAGCGATGTCCCGCTGCTTCAACACAGTAACATGAACCAGTGACTTGTTGGTTAGCACCTAAGAAGTGAATTTTCATAAATTGCGGCAGCGCCCTCTAGATCAGATATGGTTGAGAGAATAGTACAGTATTGCAGTAACACCTATTCTACTTATCCTCGCTCGTTTCAACAAATTTCTTACGTACTCGCAGCATTATTTTTTGGACCGAGCGTCTATGTAATTCAAGTTCGTCTGATATCTGATTTAATTTTCGACCTTGAATACGTAGCAGTAATACGCGGCGTTCGATGTGGGTGAGCGCAGCGCACATCCGTCGCCAGTTATCGGTGTCGGTTAAGTGGTGCTGTGGCGGTTCTTCAGGAACTGTGTGGTTCTCCAGTATTTCTTCCGTTTCCTTCTCGTTGCGCCGTACGTTGCGGATTTGATAGGACAAGTATCGACGATGGATCTCCTTTAGTTTGTTATCGAGTACTTGTTCCAGATACCCACGTAAACGTTTTCTGTTCCAGTCGGTGAAACGAGTTTGATCATGTTGCAGGAACGATTTCCACACCATCTGAGTTACATCAATTGAGTCGAGGTGAGGTCGCACTAACGTGTGCAATCGTTTGCCAGCGACGTATTTCAAATGGCTTGAAACTTTCTCGCAAAATGACTCCGTTAGCGAACATGGTTCAAGCTGTTGGCTGGTTTCCATAATAAGACGAGGCCTCCTCAAAAGATTCCGTTCTTTGTTAGTGCCAACTCCCACTGGTTATTGCGTTGTTGAAAACGTCATATAAAAGTGTTTGCGGCACGGGCATGTGTGTTTTATTAACACGAATACAAAAAACTGCAAACGTATTGGTTTGTTTTATTTGGCACTGGGGCGACACTACCCCCCCCCATTTAATCAACCCAAATGAACGCAAATGAACGGTAATAAGCAAGTAATTGGACAGTGTCTGGGGACAGCACTTTACAAAGATAGTATCCATGAGCGACAATCGTCGTTCAGGAATAGAATTGTGGCGTAGAGCATAGATGAGATAATGGCAAACTGGTTTTATCAGCTTGGTACGGACGAAATTGGTCCGATATCAAATTTCGATTTATTGCAACTTGTTGAACAAGGTGTGATTGAACCCGCAACACGTGTTCGTAAAGACGACGCTCAGTGGGTAAGTGCAGCGGCAGTCGGCGGATTGTTTGAGGCGTTAGAAGTCGAAGTCGCCAAGACCGTTTGTCCGTATTGTTCGGCACCTGTTCTGCAAGTGCCGTGTCGTTGTCCAAAATGCAATCGTGATGTTACTGTTACGGTGCGGACTAAACTAAGTGAACAAAAGTCCGCTCCGAATAGGGAGACGGTGATCGATCGCTTGAGTGAAATCGAAAGGCTCAACAAGGAGATTGAAGTTGAAGGCGAATCGGAGCGGGTGTTTATTGTGCTTTTTGCAGTGGCAACTGCATTGCTGTTTCCAGCGATTGCAGGGTTATTTGTGGCTCTTCAGAGCGAGTCGGAAACGTCGGCGGTATTTTCCACAGCGATTGTTGTGTTGTTGTTAATATCTTCGGTGTGGTCGTTTATCCGCGGTAAAAGAAAACCGCCAGCATCCGTTTAACTTGAAGTTGCTGTCATATACGTTAGTTTAATATTTCTATCTAATTTATATGCAATAATGTGTCCGCTCGCCCGTATAGAACTGAAACAACGACAAAGCAAAAGCGTTGTCCATAGAAGTGTTTGTATTAAGAGCAACTAGTGAGCGTCCGCTGCATGGAATCGATTATATCCCTACAAAATGTCACGAAACGCTATGGCGGTTTTCTGGCGTTAGATGATGTGTCTGTTGAGATTCCGGCGGGCATTATTGGTTTACTAGGTCCCAATGGTGCCGGTAAAAGTACATTGATCAAAGTCCTACTGGGCTTGGTAAAGCTGACCGCTGGTAATGGTGTGATTCTAGGACATCAAGTGGCTCGCGAGAATTTCCAAGCGATTCGTTCCCAAGTAGGTTATATGCCTGAGGATGATTGCTTTATCGAGGGGATTGCCGGTGTCGAAATGGTTCAATTCGCAGCCCAGCTTACCGGCTATCCGAAATTGCGTTCGTTACAGCGTGCCCACGAAGTATTGGATTTTTGTGGTACAGGCCAAGAACGTTACCGGCAAGTCGAAACGTATTCGACCGGCATGCGGCAGAAGTTGAAGTTTGCGCAAGCGATCGTGCACTCGCCCAAATTGCTAGTTTTGGACGAACCGACCAGCGGACTTGATCCAGAAGAACGGACGGCGATGCTTAACCGGATTAAACTGCTAGGAACTGAATCTTCTATGTCAGTGATTATCTGCACTCACATATTAAAAGATGTACAAGACATTTGTGAATACGCGGCCGTGATGGTTGCTGGTCGAGTGCCTCTGTTGCAGACGGTCGAAAAGCTGCGTAAACCGGCAACACCATCCTTTCAAGTACGTGTTTTGGGAGATCCTCAACCGTTTATGGCGGAAGTTGTTCAGCGTGGGGCAACGGCGGTATTGGGAAGCCATAACGTGATTACGGTATCCAACATCGATGCCCGCGGCGATCGGTTGATTTGGGAATGCGCAAAAGCCGTGCAAATTAGTGTACAGAGTATGGTGCCCGCCAAGATCAGTATGGAGCAGGTCTTTATGCAGGTGGTCCAGGAGGCAACAAATGGGCATTAATAATCTGGGATATCGTAAATGGGAATTGATTCCGAAAATTGGCAGTCACCAGTGGACGACGATTACAAGTTTTGGTGTTCGTGTCGCCTGGCGTAGTAGTTGGCTCCGTCGTATTTTCCTGCTAGCGTGGCTCCCTATCTTAGTAATGGGAGTGGCCTTGTTTATATTGGAGCAGTCGATTCAAGATGTTGATTCGAATGAGTTTCCCATGAATTTGGGACGTCCGGTTGTCAGTGTTATTATCATGCAACGTCCGGAAATATCCAACATTGTGATGATCACGGCGATAAAAAAACAATTTGATAACGTAGCCACACAACTGACCCAAGGCGTCCTCGGCTCGCTGGGAATGGACGTGAGGGAAGATACTGATACGTCGGAGCGTGACGGCCTGTCTCAGCAAGGTGATATTTTTGGTGGGGAGATAAGTTTTGATGTTGAGGACCTGAAGTTTGTTGCTGATATGTCGCCGGAGATGCTCAACATGATGTTTGGCCAGACAACGGACCGCATGATGGGAGGAATTGGAGGTCGCCGCCGAGGGCAACCTGGGCAAGGACCGCCAGCTTTGTTTAAGCAATCCAAACATAAGCTGCTACGGTCTCAAGAGGTGGCGCGAGACTTGCTGGAATATGATCTAGACGATAGTGGAGTGATAGAGTTTCGTGAACTTGTTGATTATATGCGACCGACATTATGGGCCCAGATACTATTCACGTTTTTCATTATTCCACAGGCATTTTCTGTTGTCATTGTCATTGGAATGGTGGCGCCCAAACTGATTAGCCGCGACATGAAGAACCGCGCGTTTCTGTTGTATTATTCGCGACCCATTAAACCGTGGCAGTATCTACTAGGAAAATGTGGCATCGTATGGGTTTTCCTAGCAGGTTTGACAACAATGCCAGCCTTGATATTGTATTGCATGGGAGTGGCGTTGTCACCGAGCATGTCCGTCGTGTTGGTCACGTGGGATTTACCATTGCGCATTATTCTTGCCAGTGTGGTCTTATGTGTTCCGACAACTTTATTTGCATTAACTTTGTCGTCGCTGACGCGTGAAAGTATTTTTGCGAGTTTTGGTTGGTTTGCAGTTTGGATCATGGGATCGATTGCGTATGGCATAATGACCGTTGTGGAAGGCGTTGTGCGTATGAATAATAATGTGGATCCGGATCAACCTAACTTTGTTGGGTTCGTTGAATCGGGATTAGAAGGAAATTGGTCATGGTTGTCCCCGCTGCAAACACTTGAAAATCTACAGTCGTGGGTGTTTGGAATGGATCAGGAAACAGGCAGTATCGGTTTAGCCTTTGCGTTGGTTAGTTTGGTTTGCGTCATTTGTTTGATAATTCTGCGACGCCGCATCGTAGCACCTATTCGAGTTTAATCAGCCATCGTTAGGAAGCATTGAGAATTAACAGGCACCACTAGCGAACAATAACCAAGCCTCAGGAAACTACAGGAAACTACAGGAAACAAGGCATCATGTTTACGGCAGATAGACTCACCAAGCTCTATGGCATTGTTGTCGGCGTGAACGACTTCTCTGTTGATGTCGGGCAGGGTTCCTACGGGTTGTTAGGTCCTAATGGTTCAGGAAAAACGACGCTGCTCAACCTGATGACGGGTCAGTTGAAACCGACCGTGGGGGCTCTACATATCGCCGGTGAAATACCTTGGAAAAACAACAGGCTGCTTGAGAAAATTGGTTTTTGCAGTGCTCTAGATATCTTGCAGACGAAACGCAGTGGACTCGAATGGGTAACACTTTACACGGAAATGGTGGGCTATCGGCACGCTATTGCCTTGGACATGGCACATACAGCCCTGGATCGTGTCGGGTTGTCACGAGCTGATCGAGTACGGGGAATAGATCAATATTCGCGGGGGATGAAGCAGCGTTGTAAGGTTGCTCAGGCGATTGCCCATGAGCCGGAATTGTTGCTGCTGGATGAACCGTTTGCCGGATTGGATCCAATTGCACGATACGAATTGACGTCCATGCTGACCAACTGGGTTCAACAGGGTCGCGGGCTCATCGTATCGAGTCATATTCTGCATGAAGTTGAAACGATTTGTGAGAATTTCCTGTTGATGATGAACGGTCGATTACTGGCGGACGGAAATGTGAACGAAATTCAATCGATGTTGTCAGATTTGCCACGGAAGGTGTGGATTCGTGCAGAACGCTCGACGGATTTAGCGATTGCCTTACAAGCATCTGGTACGGTGGATTCGATTTCGTTCCATGATGACAGTGGCGGGTTGGAGGTTACGACGTTTGATGCCGTTTTGTTTGGCCAGAACTTTGCAGCGATGATATTGGACAAAGGAATTGAGGTAACGGAGTTACACAGTGAAGACGATTCGTTGGATTCTGTGTTTGAGATGCTGATGCGGATACATCGTGGTGAAGCCTAGCAATCGCTTTTAACTGTGAAAGGAGGGACGAGTAGATGATTGGTAAAATATTAGCAGTTTTTCGATACGAACTAAAACAATCCTTTGGTATTGGACCAACAATCATTTGGTTGTTGATTATTCTTTTTCCTTCGGCATTGCAGCTTTTGATAAACTCGCGTTTAGGTGGTGCTGGCAATGTCGCTATTGAAGATGCTGGCATGCTGGTGGTTGTGTTGATTCCTGGAGCAGTATGTTTACTCAACGCCTTGATGTCGATGTCATCATTTCTGCACATTGAATTGGAAGGTAACACTTGGCCCTATGTGGCAGTGCGATCTCAAGGCAAAGTTGCATTGATGTTCGGTAAATACCTTGTTGCGGTGACCCGTAGTATGGCAGCTGGCATGTTCGCTTTGATGTTAATGATGCCCTTAACATCGCATGCGCTGGAGACGGATTTTGGATTGCTCGTGGGTGTGACTGCCGCGTTAGTCGTATTGAGCAGCGTTTCCTATTGCTCATTGTTTTGTATGCTAGGCGTGATCATGCACAAGCGGCCGTTGATTATGGCGGTTATTTATATGGTAGCCTTTGAGGGTGTGATTTCGATTTTACCGGCTGTCGTCAATAAAATTACGATTCACTATTATTTGCGATCCATGTTGGTTCGCTGGATGGATTGGAGAATTTTTGATTTACCCATATTGAGTGACCCGAATATCTTTAGTCTCGAGAGCAACACGCCCCTGGATCTGTTTTTTCTGGCTGCCATCAATGTGTTTTGTTTAGTAACGGCTGCTACATTGTTGGTGAATAGAGAATACCGAGTGGGCGAAGCCATTTAGTTGAGAGCCCAGATGGCAGGGTTTCTCTAAAACAAGCTGTCAGGACCGCACTCCACCAAGCCTGCTGATCTCCACCGCGATCTTAGGCGGGTTCGAGTGGGCTGCCCAAGGTGATGCCGGGTGCGGGAAGCGTGGTGCTGCCCATTAAATGCAGGTCGATGGCCCGCGCGGCACCGCGGCCTTCATTGATCGCCCAGACGACTAGCGACTGTCCACGTCGACAATCCCCAGCGGCAAAGACACCAGGAATACTTGTCGTGAACTCTCCGTGGGTTGCTTGGTAGTTGCTACGGGGGTCCAGTTGTATTTCATCCTTCAGCGCTGCAACCACATAATGCTCAGGGCCCAAGAAACCCATCGCGAGCAGCACTAGATCTGCTTCAATCGTTTTCTCGCTACCTGCGACGCGCGAGAAGGGAGGTCCGTTCTCTACGGGATTGGACCAGTCAACCTGAGCGACAGTAATTGATTTCAAATTGCCGTTGCCGTCGTCATTAAATTGTACTGATTCAATCGCATAATCCCGTGGGTCTGCGCCCCATTTTGCTGCCACTTCCTCATGCCCATAATCAACTCGATAAATCCGAGGCCACTGCGGCCAGGGGTTATTATCAGCTCGCTCTGCCGGTGGTTGAGGAATGATTTCTAAGTTAACAATACTCTGGGCTCCATGTCGCAGTGCCGTGGCAATACAGTCGGTCCCAGTGTCACCACCGCCGATGACCACGACTTTTTTGTCCTTGGCACTGGTGAAGTTTCCGTCGGCATGTTCGCTATTGAGTAAGCTCTGTGTGCTAGCGGTGAGAAAATCCATCGCAAAATGGATACCGTTTAGTTCTCGTCCTGGAATAGGAAGGTCGCGCGGTTGGGTGGCACCGGTTGCCAACAGCAAGGCATCGAAATCGTGGACGAGTTGTTCGGGCGAGATATCTTTGCCGACATCGACGCCAGTTTTGAATGTAATTCCTTCGTCTTGCAATAATTGCACTCGACGTAGCACATCCTGCTTGTCCAACTTCATGTTGGGGATGCCGTACATCAGTAACCCACCAATGCGGTCCGCTCGTTCGAAGACGGTAACGGTATGCCCAGCTTGATTGAGTTGATCAGCGGCGGCTAGGCCGGCTGGGCCAGACCCCACGATGGCAATTGATTTCCCTGTGCGGTGTGCGGGCGGTTGAGCAGTGATCCAGCCCTCTTCAAAGCCTCGATTGACGATGGTGCTTTCAATGTTTTTGATAGTCACCGGTGGATCGGTAATACCCAACACACAAGAGCCTTCGCAAGGTGCGGGACAAACGCGACCCGTGAATTCGGGGAAGTTGTTGGTTTTTTCGAGTCGTCGCAGTGCATCTTCCCAACGGCCTTGGTAAACCAAGTCATTCCATTCGGGAATGAGGTTGTCGATTGGGCATCCGGAAGTTGATTGACAAAAAGGTACACCACAATCCATACAACGTGCGCCTTGTGTGGTGAGGTGATCTACATCTGGGGCGGTGTAGATTTCCTGATAGTCATCAATACGTACCAGCGGTAGACGATACGGTATCGTCTCTCGTTGGAACTCTATAAATCCAGTTAGTTTTCCCATTAATTTTTTCTATTTGTAAACGCTATATTTTCTGTTTGACTACAACAGCTATTTTTAATTTGTTTATGACGAGGCAGTAGCAATCGCTTTTGCCTGTTGTTCCTCAAGTACACGCTTATAATCGGTCGGCATTACTTTGATGAATTGACCCAACGTTTGATCCCATTCTTCTAAAATCTGTTCGGCGACAGCGGAGCCTGTAAATTTGTGGTGACGTGCGATAAGTTCTTTTAGTTCGGCAATATCATCACCAGCGACGACTTGTTCTAATTCGACAAGTTCAAGATTACAGCGGAGATTGAAATCGCCAGCTTGATCCCAAACATAGGCCACGCCACCGGACATGCCGGCGGCAAAATTGCGACCTGTGGGCCCGAGGATTACAGTGCGACCACCGGTCATGTATTCACATCCATGATCGCCTACACCTTCAACGACGGCATTGGCACCGCTGTTACGAACGCAGAATCGCTCGGAAACTTGCCCGCGGAAAAACGCTTCGCCGGCCGTTGCTCCATACAAACAAACGTTACCGGCGATGAAATTGTCTTCGGCAGTGAAGCTGCTTTGCCGCGGAGGGTAAACCGAGATGCGTCCACCGGAGAGTCCTTTGCCGACATAGTCGTTGGCATCTCCCTCGATGTCCATCGAAATCCCTTGCGCCAAGAAGGCGCCGAAACTTTGCCCAGCCGAACCAGTGAAGTGTATTTGAATGGTGTCTTCTGGCAGGTGGTTACCACCAATACTCTTGACGACATGGTGACTGAGGATCGTACCAACGGTGCGGTTGGTATTGACGATGGGCAGTTCAAATTCAACACGTTCCCCGTTTTGCAGAGCCGGTTTGGCAAGTTCCAACAGTTGATTGTCCAGTGCATGTTCCAGTCCATGATCTTGCTTGATGGTACAAGTGACTTCTGTGTCGGGCGACGGTTTGTTGGCTGGTGTGAGTAGCGCTGTCAGGTCCAAGCCATCCGCTTTCCAGTGGTCGATGGCAGCCTTAGTTTCCAAGCAGTCGACGCGGCCCACCATTTCAAGGACCGACTTGAATCCCATTTCGGCCATATATTGGCGGCACTCTTCGGCCACCATGAACAAGTAATTTACGACGTGTTCTGGTTTGCCTGCAAATTGTGCTCGCAGGTCTGGGTCCTGAGTTGCAATTCCAACGGGGCAAGTGTTGAGATGACATTTTCGCATCATGATACAGCCCAAGGTGATCAGGGGTGCCGTTGAAAAACCGAATTCTTCGGCTCCAAGTAAGGCTGCGATGGCGACATCTCGCCCCGTTTTAAGTCCGCCATCTGTCTGTAAGACGGTACGACTACGCAGGTCGTTCATCACCAAAGTTTGATGTGTTTCAGCAATCCCTAATTCCCACGGTAAGCCAGCATGTTTAATACTGGTCAGCGGCGAAGCTCCCGTTCCGCCATTATGGCCGGAGATCAGGATGTGATCGGCATGCGCTTTGGATACGCCGGCTGCGACCGTGCCCACGCCAACTTCGGATACCAGCTTCACGCTGATACGAGCACTTGGGTTGGCATTTTTTAGATCGTGGATCAGTTGCGCGAGATCTTCGATGGAATAGATATCGTGGTGTGGAGGAGGGCTAATTAGTCCAACACCTGGAGTCGAGTACCGAATCCGAGCGATGGTGTCATTCACTTTGCGACCAGGTAGCTCTCCGCCTTCACCCGGTTTAGCACCCTGTGCAATCTTAATTTGAATTTCATCAGCGTTGGCTAAATACCAGATGGTGACGCCGAATCGTCCCGAGGCTACCTGTTTGATGGCGGATCGTTTTGAATCCCCGTTTTCCAGCGGTGAGAATCGCTCGGGATCTTCGCCGCCTTCACCTGTGTTGCTTTTGCCCCCTATGCGATTCATTGCGATGGCTAATGTTTCATGAGATTCGGCGGAAATCGATCCAAAACTCATGGCTCCCGTCACAAATCGCTTTACGATGTCAGCCGCCGATTCGACTTCACTGATATCGATTGGACCAGCGTTGACACCGGACTTAAAGGTTAAGAGACCTCGTAATGAACACCGTACTTGTTCGTCATGGTTGATATGGTCCGCAAATTTTTGGTAGGTATCCGCATCGTTGTTGCGAGCGGCGTGTTGGATATCTGCAATCGCTGCGGGATCCCAACCATGGCGTTCACCAGTGGGGCGCCAGTGAAATTGACCAGGGTTTGGTAGTGCTTGCGCGGCATCGTCTGGTTGAGGGGGGAATCCTAGTGTGTGTCGTCGGAGTGATTCGGTGGCTAGGACATCAAAATTAACACCTTGGACACGACTGGCGGTACCGACAAAACAACGATCAATGACGACATCTTGCAACCCGATTGCTTCAAATATTTGGGCACCCTTGTAGGATTGCAGAGTCGAGATCCCCATTTTGCCCATGACTTTGAGCATGCCTTTGGCGATCGCTTTTTTATATATCTTAACAACCTTGTCATTGTCGGTGATGTCGTCTGGGCACAGTCCATCGAGACGTGCTTGCCATAGCGATTCAAATGCTAGGTAGGGGTTGATCGCATCGATTCCGAAACCTGCTAAAAGGCAATGGTGATGGACCTCCCGCGCTTCGCCGGATTCTAGCACGAGTCCAATTTGAGTTCGTTTGGCTTGTTTGATCAGATGGTGGTGGACCGCACCTGTAGCGAGCAACGAGCTAATTGGTACCCGCTCGGCCGAAGTTGCTCGGTCTGACAAGACCACCAGGTAGTATCCATCGGCGATCGCCTGCAGGGTTTCATCGCAAATGCGTGACAGGGCGGTTGAGAGCCCGTCTGTACCTTCGGATATACTGTAGGTAATGTCGATGGTCTTTGTTTTCCAACCGTTTTGATCCATCTCTTTTATCGCAGCGAGTTCGCTGTTGGTGAGAATAGGATGAGGAATTAAGAGTCGATTGGCTTGTGCCGGCGTCGTGTCAAGCAAGTTCCCTTCCGGACCAATGTAACACTCGAGCGACATGATAACGTCTTCGCGAATGGAGTCGATCGCCGGATTGGTAACTTGCGCAAACAGTTGTTTGAAATAATCGTAGAGCATCCGCGGTTTGTCGCTTAAGCATGCCAAAGCGGCATCGTTACCCATAGATCCTACAGGGTCACGTTGTTGGTGCAGCATTGGCAATAGCATGAACTGTAGCGTTTCGCTGGTATAACCAAAGGCCTGTAGTTGCTGCAGCAATTCAGCTGATTCAAAGCTGGGCACAGTGCTGGTCGTGGGCAGTTCCGCTAGTTCGATACGATTGTCGAGCAACCACTGGCCGTAGGGATTGCGATCGGCAAATTCGTTCTTGAGTTCATCATCGGGTATTAACCGACCTTGTTGGAAATCGACGAGAAACATACGACCGGGTTGTAGGCGACCTTTATATTTGACGTTGGCTGGGTCAACTTGGAGTACGCCGACTTCGCTCGCCATGACGACCTTGTCGTCGTGGGTTAGGTAATAACGGCTAGGTCTCAGTCCGTTGCGGTCGAGAACTGCGCCGATGTATTTACCGTCGGTGTAGACGATGGAGGCGGGGCCATCCCACGGTTCCATAAGAGTGCTATGGTATTCATAGAAAGCTCGTTTGTTTTCTGGCATGGTGTCATGCTTTTGCCAAGCTTCCGGCACCATCATCATGACGGACTCTTGCAATGTGCGGCCAGTCATGTAGAGAAATTCAAGTACATTATCAAACGTTCCCGAGTCCGAGCAGTCAGGTTCGCTGACGGGGAACAAGTGTTTCAAATCATCACCGAATTTGGTGCTTGTCATAACGCCTTCGCGAGCGGACATGGAATTCATGTTACCGCGGAGGGTATTGATTTCACCGTTGTGCGACATAAAGCGATTTGGTTGTGCGCGGTCCCAACTCGGAAAAGTGTTGGTTGAGAAGCGTGAGTGCACCATCGCGAGGTGTGTGATGTAGGCTGGATTAGAAAGGTCGGGGAAGAACGGGACGACTTGATAGGTCGTCAGCATCCCTTTGTAAATCAGGACTTTCCAAGACAGCGAGCAGATGTAAAAGAGTTTGGCCTGGGACAGCGATTGCGACGAGCGTAATTGGTGGCTGGCTCGTTTGCGGATGATGTAAAGTTGCCGTTCAAAGTCATCGCCGGAAAGATCGTCAGCGGCGGCGACGACGAGTTGTTCAAAATGAGGCATGGCGGACAATGCGGTGGGACCAACGTCTGCGCCGGTGGGGTTTGTGGGAACTGGACGCCAGGTGATCAATCGCTGACCATGGTCGCTGATAATCTGTTCGACGACTGCTTTACACTGATTTCTTTGTTCTTCGTCTATGGGAAGGAATACGAGTCCAGCGCCGTATTTACCTTCTGCGGGCAGCTCAATCCCTTGTTCTTCTTTTATCACTTGGCATAAGAATTCGTGTGGAAACCCAGTCAGCACACCGGCCCCGTCGCCCGTATTGGCTTCGCATCCACAGGCGCCCCGATGCTCCATAGCCATCATGATTTCGTTGGCGTCAAGGACGATTTGATGGCTTCGTTCGCCTTTGATGTGTGCAACAAATCCCACGCCACACGCATCTTTTTCAAATGCTGGGTCGTATAAGCCTTGTTTCTCTGGGTATCCGAATTGTTGCGTCATTCTTGCCTGTCTGCCAATAAAGGACTGTTACTGTTTGATAAATTTGATAAGACGGCGAGGTCATTTCCATTGCGGAAGCGGAAGCCAAGTGGTTGGTGGGATGTTGCTCGGAGAGGATATTCTCGTCATCAATCAACATCTCGATGAAGTTTTCGATGTCGGCTCCGAGAGGGATATTGTCACGATGGATAATACCGACGGGACGAATTAGTGTGGGACCAATGATGTCCGCCGTGCACAACGAGCCGGAGGTTAGCTCGCGGTGGACATGTGCTTTGGGGAGAATGCTGAAACCCGTGTTGATTTCAATGGCTCGCTTGAGTGTTTCAATATTGTCAAATTCCATCACGACGTTTGGGTGCACTTTGTGGGCGGTTAGCACGCTGTGGATTTCTTGGCTAATCCGCAAGTCGCGATTAAAAGCGACCATTTCTAGTCCATTTAATGCCTGCAGTGAAAGTTCTTGATGATGGGCAAGTGGGTGTTCGTTGGAAAACACGATAACCATTGGTTCCGCCCGCCAAGCAATAGCGGCAATCGACTTGGTGGATTCAGCATAACTAAGCAGTCCCAGATGAGCGTGGCCGGTTGTGACTAATTCATAGACTTTTTGCGGGTGATGATACTCAAGCTGGACATGGATATTTGGATTGTATTCGTGGAATTTATGGACAAATTGTCGCATAGTACTGAGTCCAACCGAGTAAATTGATGCAACACGAATCGTGTCTTCTGTGGCATCCGATAGGTGGCGAATGCTTGATTCTAGTTCTTCAATTTGCCGCACTAAGCGATGACAACCTTCAAAATAATGTCGACCTTCATCGGTCACGATAAATGGACGTTTGGACCGGTCGAGCAGTTTGACGCCGAGACGCTTTTCGAGTTGAGTGATGATCTGACTCGTAGCAGATTGAGTGATTTGGTTGTCTGATGCAGCTCGTGAGAAACTGCGTCTTGTTACAACATCGCAAAATACTTTCATCGATCGCAATTTCATATCAATTTCTTTTAAGTTAATTAAGTTGATGTTTTGAAAACCACCAGACCATAAGTTTCTGGTAGTTCCGTTGGTAGCGAGTCACCTAGCGCGAGTCACTCAAACAGCACGTTCCGCTTATTTTCAATGCAGAGGTTGCTGTACACTTGGGCTGTCTTGTTTAGCCATTAATCAAAATCGAGTCGCTTCGACCTTCGGCCTACGCGATAATGGAGAGCAAACTGGCCCGCTTACGCCGGAGGAACGGGTAAGCTCGCATTAATTATAAATGCACTAAAAACTGACGGTCTCTAGGACTTGTGGAACCCTAAATGGACCACAAAGAAGTATTAGTAATACTAAAACCGAGTTAGATTACGATTATTAATACACCCGTAATGGAGCAATCCCCAAACACTATAATACTAGGTATTTAACGCGTGTCAACGGGGTCGGAAGAATCGAGACACGCCCATAGCATAAAATAATCTAATGGTAGGGCTGGGGCTGTCAACAAACAGATTTTCTACATCAATCTTATTGAGCTATTTGACTGGTGGTTTTCGATAGTCCAGCGGTGGTTTTTGGCCGGGAACCATCAATGAATTGTAGGGCTTGCTACCGAGTCGTTGCTGTAATTCGGATTTGGCGGCGGCAAGGATTTCGGGGCTACGGTAGAGATCCCAAGCGGTAGCTGCAATGACACGAGACGCTAAGTTCAGCCCTTTCCCAGCAGCATCTGTACCGCCCGATGCAACTGCTTGCCAGCTATGCCCAGGCACTCCAGGGGTAAAACAAGCCGTATTAAATCCGGTGGTGGGCACGACCCACGATACATCGCCAACATCCGTGGATCCCATTCCCACAGTTCCACTGGTATCAACGACCTCTTTAATCGACGAAAGCGGAACTTGGTTATCGATGGATTGTTGAATACGAATGGCAAATTTTACATTGTCATCATCATATTCCAGGTCATTGAGTTGACGAAGATTCTTCATGGTTACTTGCGCGAGTATATTGTTAGGAAGGATTTCCAGAATCCCGCCTTGAAAATTAATTTCCAATTTTGTTTCCGTGGCAAGTGCGCCAGCTTCCGCACATTTAACAAGGCGCTTATACAATTCACGCACAACATCGGATTTTGGGTGTCGAATATAATAATAAACCTCCGCAAATTCTGGAACTACATTAGGCGCACCGCCACCGAATGTAATCACATGATGGATGCGAGTACCATCTGGCGTATGTTCCCGTAGTAGTTGTGCTGCAAAGTTCGTAAGTTCCACGGCATCCAAGGCACTACGTCCCTGCTCCGGTGCTCCCGCTGCATGTGCCGCTTTGCCATGAAATCGAAACTTGACTGCATTGCGTGCTAAGGTGCTGCGGTCACCTGCGGAGTTGCGACTACTGGGGTGCCAATGCAGCACTGCATCACAATCCTTAAACAGCCCTGCATTGACCATGAACACTTTTGCACTGCCTCCTTCTTCGGCCGGACAACCGTAATACCGAATAGTGCCTTGTAGTTTTCCGGCTTTGATTTGTTGTGCAATTGCAATAGCGCCTTCCATCGATGCGACTCCCAATAAATGGTGCCCGCATCCATGTCCATAACCATTGCTGTTGTGCTCGGTTTGAGCCCGCTGAGGTGTTGCTTGTTGAGATAACCCTGGCAAGGCATCATACTCGCCAAGCATTCCGATGACGGGTTTACCCTTGCCAAAAGTCGCCGTAAAAGCCGTCGGCATTCCCGCGACGCCGGACTTGATGTCAAACCCTTGGGACCGCAATGTTTTTATCAGCAACGCACTGCTCTTGGTTTCTTGATAGCCGGGTTCTGCCCAATTCCAAATCTGTTTAGCAGTTTCCCAACTTGTTTGTTGCCGCTCATTGATGGTCTCATACATCTCAGATTTTTGATCGTCTTGTGCAGCGAGTGCAGTAATTGTGACGGACCAAGTCAGAAAAATTAGCAAGACCACAGCCATGATTGGATTGTCAGATCGTTGAGTCATCGTTATTGAATTCCGTAAGAGTCAAGTGGGTAAAAACAGCACGTCGATTTATGCTGGTTCTTGTTAGTGCATAATCGATGGGCTATAAGGAATAGTAAGTCCATTGTAGTGTAACCCAGAGGGAATCCAAACGTGCTCGCTGCTGAAATATACGCTCCTCGTCAAATTCGCATGATTGATATTGAAGAACCGACACTGGCCAACAGTGCAGGAGGTGATATTATCTTTCAACCTGAATTGGCGTGTTTGTGTGGATCTGACCTGCTTTATTTTGAAGCGGACAACGAAAGCTACGAACCCATTGTCGGACATTCACTGCATGAATTGATCGGTACCGTGGTCGATACGAACGGTGAGAAATTCAAAATCGGTGATCGTGTATTATGTGTCCCAATAAATCAAGTCGGGCTGCAAGAACGGTTTGTGGTAACCGAAAATCAAGCGATTTATGTAGACCCTCGACCAGAGGAACGCGAAGCATTACTTGCTCAACCCCTGGGCACAGTGTTGTTTGCCCTCAGGCGGCTTCCAAATATTGTGGATCAAAATGTGGTGGTTGTTGGTCAAGGTCCGATGGGGCAACTTTGGAATTGTGCACTAAGTCAACTTGGTGCGCGTCGAGTCATCGGCCTCGATCTCAACGCCGATCGTTTAAAAGTGAGTCCCGCGATGGGAGCGACTGACATTTTACAGGTCGCACCCGAGCAAAATGCGGAGGACATTGCTGCCGGCGTGCGTTCGATTCTCGCCGGCGAGTCTCCCGATCTCGTTATCGAATGTGTTGGTCACCGCGAGCAGATGGTAAACCTATGTTTTGAGATTTGTCGCAAAGCCGGCACGGTGTTCTTTTTTGGTGTCCCCCCCAAACATGTCGAGAACTTTGATTTGCACAAAATGTTTTTCAAGAACCAAACGCTTGTCACCAGCGTCGGGCCAGATTTCACTATAGATTTTCCATTGGCGATGCAGTGGATAGCCGAAGGACGAGTCAACGTTGCACCTATTATTACGCACCATATGCAATTAGCCCAAATTCAAGAAGCCTTTGATTTGTTTAGTACGCGGCAAGATAGTGCACTCAAAGTGTTTCTTGATTTTCCGGCATCCGGTAATTAATGGGAACGGCACGTGAGTGGAAATTCCTTTACAATAGATCAAGTACGATAGACCACCATTTAGAAGGAGTCACAAGTTGTTTCGATATGTAAGTATACAACTACTGTTATTATTGGTGTTAGGTTTGGTGCATACCGAATCGTTAGTGGCACAGACCGTTGATTTTGATCGTGACATCCGTCCAATATTTTCGAACCATTGCTACGCTTGCCATGGGCCGGATGCGGAGACGCGCGAGGCGGACTTGCGTTTAGACGTCCAAGCAAGCCTTTTTGCTGTGCGTGATGAACCTCTGATTACACCTGGTGACGTCCAGAACAGTCAATTAATCCATCGCATCACTAGCAAAGACGATGCGGAACAAATGCCACCGGCAGACTTTCTCAAACCCTTGTCAGCTGATCAAATTTCGCTACTACAGCGTTGGGTCAAGCAAGGCGCGCAGTGGAAAGATCATTGGGCTTGGACCGCGCCACAACGCCCCAGTATTCCCGTGGTGAAACATTTATTTATTAGGAATGATATTGATCGATTTGTGTTGGCAAAACTGAAGGACAAAAAGGTCAAGCCGAGCAAACGCGCGGATCGCATAACGTTGATTCGTCGTCTCTACTTCGATTTGACCGGTCTACCACCGACATTTTCTCAAGTCCAAGCGTTTGTCGAGAATACCAGTTCCTCTGCGTATCAAGAACTCGTCACTCAATTGCTAGCACAACCACAGTTCGGTGAGCGGATGGCAATGTATTGGTTAGATGTGGTGCGCTATGCCGATAGCAATGGTTATCACGCCGACAAAACTCGCCAAGTCTCACCCTATCGAGATTATGTAATCGAGGCGTTTAACTCCAACAAACCTTACGACGAGTTCGTACGTGAGCAACTCGCGGGCGATCTAATACCCAACGCCACCATCGAACAGCAAGTGGCCTCTGCCTTTAATATGTTGCTGCAAACGACCGATGAAGGCGGGGCTCAAGCGAAAGAGTATTTGGCCAAATACGCAGCAGACCGAGTACGCAATACGGCGACGGCATTTATGGGAGTCACGTTTGGTTGTGCCCAATGTCATGATCATAAATACGATCCATTTACGACGAAGGATTTTTACCAATTTGCTTCTTTCTTTGCTGATATCTCGGAAGTTGGAGTTGGTAACGCGCCGGTTTTTCCGGTCATCGATGCAAAACGCCAAGCAGCGATAGCGGAAACGAAAACTAAAATCGCAAATGCTCAAGTTGCCTTGGCATCAGCGGCAGAAAAAATGGTTCAACAACGGTCTGTTTGGGAGGCCAGCCTCAGCAAAAAAGCACAATCAAATATCCGTTTAACTCCTTGGCAATTTTTGGGACCATTAGCTGCCGAGAGCTTTGACCTTGCCCACGACAAGTCGTTTTTTGATGAAACCGTTCCAATTGATTTGGAAACACCTGTTGCTGATGTTGCTTGGAAACAGCGTGATGAATTTGTTGATGGGAAAATACATGCGTTACCCGCGAACGCGAACATTGCCCACTATTTATTTCGTACATTAACAGCGCCACAGGACATGAAGTTGGTTTTACAGTTGGGTAGTGACGATGGAATTCGAGTGTGGGTCAACGGAAACGAAAAATTAAACAAGAAGATTGCTCGTGGAGTCGCTGCTAACCAAGAGCAGGTCACCGTAGATTTAGAACAGGGTGAGAATCAACTGTTGATCAAAATATCACAAGGTGGTGGCGGTTGTGGTTTTTATTTTAATTATGGCTCGTCAAATCTGCCGGCAGATATTCAGCGCATCATTTTAATCGCCGAAAATGAACGCAGTGAAAAGGATCACACGACGCTAGCGAGTCATTTTCGCGACACCCACCCTGATTTAGCAGTACCGCGAGAAGTGATTACCAACAGTGAAAAAACACTAAAGCAACTCACCGACTCGGCCCCCAAAACGCTCATGACGAAGGTTGCTGCGCCGCGGACGACCCGCATTTTACCTCGCGGGAACTGGCAAGATGATTCCGGCGAAGAAGTTCAACCTGCGGTGCCCGAGTTCATGCTGCCTTTAGAAGTGGATGGTCGCCGTGCCAATCGACTTGATTTGGCCGATTGGATGATAGACTCAAATAATCCACTGACCGCTCGCGTTTTTGTAAACCGACTCTGGAAAATACTTTTTGGCAACGGTCTAGCACAACCGCTTGATGATATTGGCAGTCAGGGATCACGACCGTTACATCCCGAATTGTTAGATTGGCTTGCTATCGAGTTTATGGAAAGCGGTTGGGATGTAAAACATATGGTGAAACTACTAGTAGCATCGGGAACGTATCAACAATCCTCCAACGGGTCAGCGGCAATGACCGCTCGTGATCCCTACAACCATCTGCTAGCACGACAAACACAATTCCGCTTAGATGCCGAAATGGTGCGCGACAATGCACTGGCCGTGAGCGGATTGTTGACTCGAGATATTGGTGGTGTGAGTGTTAAACCTTACCAACCGGTGGGGTACTGGAAGCATATGAATTTTCCGAAACGTAAGTGGACGCCGTCGGCCGGTGACAATGCGTATCGACGCGGTCTGTACACGCACTGGCAACGCATGTTCTTGCACCCCTCGCTGTTAGCATTTGACGCTCCGAGTCGTGAAGAGTGTACCGTCGAGCGATCGCGTTCTAACACGCCGCAGCAAGCATTAGTTTTATTGAACGATCCAACTTATGTGGAAGCTGCTCGAGTGTTTGCCCAACGGATTATCAACGAAGGCGGAACGGACTCGACGCAACGTTTGAATTGGGCATTTGAAACGGCGCTGTCGCGGCAAGCTACTAAACAGGAATCCAACGTGTTAATGGATGTTTATGGGAAACATTTAGTTATGTTTCAGGCGGACACCGACTCGGCTAGATCTTTGGTGGCGGTTGGCAATGCTACCACGCCAACGCAGGTGGATGTTGCCGAGCATGCGGCATGGACGTCGATTGCTCGAATTATCTTCAATTTACACGAGTCTATAACTCGTAACTAAGCACTTTATTTTTCTTTCAGTTTTTTTAGTAGACAAACCATGAAAAATTTAAATTCAAGGGACGATGAATTTTCGGCTGCCGTAAATCGCCGCTGCTTCTTAGGCCAAGGCGTTCAAGGAGTCGGTACTCTAGGGTTGGCTGCACTTTTACAGCAGTCGTTAACTCAAGCGAAGGAAACCGATGTACAAGTGCCCCGTTGGCCGGGAATCTTGAATGGTAAATTACATCACGCAGCGAAAGCTAAACGAGTTATATTTCTCACGATGGCTGGCGGAATGTCGCATTTAGAGACGTTCGACCACCGACCCAAACTGGCTGAAATGGATGGAAAACCGATGCCAGAGTCCTACACCAAGGGACAGCCCATCGCGCAACTCCAAAACAAGCCTTTGAAATGTCTCGCGCCCCAGCATACATTTGCCAAGCATGGTGAGTCGGGGGTAGAGCTTTCGAGTATATTCCCGCATTTAGCGACAGTTGCGGATGAATTAGCAATTGTACGGTCTCTAACCACAGATGCGATCAACCATGATCCCGCTCATACGTTTATGAATACGGGCACAACGATAAGTGGACGACCATCGATGGGATCTTGGTTTACCTATGGCTTGGGCGCTGAAACCGAGAATCTGCCAGGGTTTGTCGTTTTGACATCCTCCGGTGGCGGTCAAGATCAACCAATTGCATCGCGACAGTGGCATAGCGGATTTTTGCCGAGTCGTTTTCAAGGCGTGCATTTTCACGGCCAAGGCGACCCCGTGTTGTATGTGAATAATCCGCCAGGCGTGTCCCGTGCTCAGCAACGTGATATTGTGAAAGCGGTTCAGAAAATAAATCGTCTACGATCGGCCTCCATCAACGATACAGAAATTGCCACGCGGATAAGCCAGTACGAAATGGCATTTCGGATGCAAGCGAGTGTTCCAGACTTGGTT
>DTSG01000336.1:22158-29041 GCA_012965455.1 Planctomycetaceae bacterium
AGAAACACAAGCGACGCTAGACATGTATGGTACCAAAGGTGGTGATGGTAGCTTCGCATCAAATTGTTTGCTGGCTCGTCGACTGGCCGAACGTGGCACTCGGTTTATTCAGTTGTATCATCGAGGTTGGGATCATCATGGCGGCATCAAAAATGCGAGTGCTGGAACTGCAAAATTGATCGACCAGGGTGTAACCGCTTTAATCAAAGATCTCAAGCAGCGTGATATGCTAAAAGATACTTTGATTGTATTTGCTAGCGAATTTGGACGCACTCCGATGGCTCAGGGCAACGGCCGCGACCATCACATCAAGGGGTTCTCAGTGTGGCTGGCTGGTGGGGGAATCAAAGGTGGTGTCACTCACGGCTCAACAGACGACCTCGGGTATAATGCTGTTGAAGGTGTCGTTTCTGTTCATGACCTCCACGCCACGATGATGCACGTGTTAGGAATTGACCATGAAAAAATGACCGTCTCATTCCAAGGACGTGATTTCCGACTAACCGATATATCCGGCATTCCTGTGCAAGCTTTGTTAGTTTAACGTGGTTTGTAGTACGATTGCGTTGCCAGCCGTGATTTAATGCAAATGGTAGCGAATTAGCGTTTTTATAAGCAGCGTTAAAAACCAAAAAAAGTGTTGACGGGGTACTCTGAGCAACTTATCTTGAAGGTACTTCTTAACCGAAGCCTACCAAAATTTTCCAGCCCTCCCCAATAAATCCCCTCCACTTTCTCCCTCCCCACCACTTTCAA
Organism: Planctomycetaceae bacterium; assembly: GCA_012965455.1. GTDB lineage: Bacteria > Planctomycetota > Planctomycetia > Pirellulales > Pirellulaceae > UBA721. Next base: position 22,915 of record DTSG01000336.1, read on the forward strand.
ATCACCCCCACTATGCCTTCAGCTATTTCTCACTCTATCGCGATGCAATTAATTCCGGCGGATCCGGAAGCTAGTAGTTCATTGAGTTTAGACCGATATCCAGTAGTTCTGGGGCGGGGCGACGAAGTTGATTATCAAATTGAAGATCGATTTCTCAGTCGCTGCCACTGTCAGCTTGATTGCGAGGACGGTGTTGTCACCGTGAGAGACCTCGACTCGCGTCATGGTACGTTTGTGAATGAATCACGTACCCGAGAAACTGTATTGTCATCTGGAGATACACTGCGTATTGGTTTAACGCGGTTCGTTGTTTCGTTCTTGGATGTTTGACCGCTCGCGTTTTTTGATTGCAGTGTTAGCTATCGTAATCTAGGCGAAGCCATCCGCAGCTAAAATTGCGTCGGCATCAGTACAACTTCTCGATGTGGTCATCTTTTTCATAAACACGAATGTGTTGGTTGGCTTGGACATCCTTGAGAATCGTTGTTCCACCGGCAGGCCATTGGATTGTTATTTCTTTGGCGACGTCGCTGTCGGCCATTCCAATATGCACACGGCTAGGTGTTTGCGAAAGGAAGTTGACGATCGGTAGTAGTTCTCGTCTAACGGTTAAATCACCTCGAGTCACGGCTATCTTGGCACCGATGCCAGCGGAATTACTTTGCTCGCCGCGTAAGGAGATAACGAGCCAGTTGGTTTTAGGGAAGTTGTTTTGGTAGACAACGAGGGCTCCACCGCCGACTTGTCGAATCAATAAATCTGGCATTCCATCCTGATTGATGTCCGTTCCGATGACCGTTCTAGAATCGCCTCGATTGTCACCACCAGAAATAAATGACATATCTAGAAAATCACGGTTGCCGGTATTAAAGAAAACTCCATTGTGTTCAAAGGCACTTAAATTTTCTTTTGTATAGGCAAACTGAAACGGATTTCCAACCCAAAACTCACCGTTATCCTTATCCGCCTCTCGTAGTTCCGGTACGGTCGCACCGACGTCAAACGGCTGTGACACGACAGCCAACCACACGCAACGTCAGCCATCTGGACGAGAGGCATCGACACTTTGGAATCCCACAGGTGCGTAGAGGTCTGGATAGCCATCGCCGTCTAAATCAGCCGTGCCAGTCCCATAAGCCCAACCAACGTCGTTAACACCAACCTGTCGCCCGATACGCTCAAATTCACCGTTGCCTTTGTTGTAGTAGAGTTCATTTCCTGACACAATCTCTTCCAATTGTTCTTGGATATTGTTGTCATATTCGTCATACAAACCTTGGCGGATATTGGCGACAATGCGTTCGCCAGCCTTGGAATACATATTTCCCACATAGGGATCGCCGAGACCGTCGTTGTCGATGTCGGCTACGGTGATACCCATGGACAATCCACCGTGGACGCCGGGTAAGTCGGTTTGAGTGAAGGTGCCGTCACCGTCGTTAATATAGAAGTCGTTTTTGCCAAATTCACAAGCCGACATGTAATCAGGTAATTGATCGCCATTGGCATCAAACCAGACAGCCGAAAAAGCACCAGTCCCCAGACCCATCGCTTTTGATTTTTCAGTCACATCTTCAAACTTAAAATTGCCAATATTTCGCCATAAATAGTTGACTGTTGCTTGGGACTCCACACGATTAATATACGGCAGATTGTATTCTTTAAGGACAATGCCAACTTCCATGAAATCTAACAAACCATCATTGTCAAAGTCGACTACTGTGAGTGCCGCTTTGATTTTTGTTAATTCAACATTGAATTCCTTATCGCTTAATTTGCGAAAGCGTTTGCCTTGTTCGTTAACGTAAGCGGATTGCCCGATAATCAGGTCTTCGTAGGAGTCGTTGTTGAAATCCCCAACGCACGCAAGTGGATCGTTTTCAAACCGCTGTAATCCTACTTGGACGGTTTGTTCTTGGAATCGACCCTCGGGCAATCCGACATAGAAAAAGAGTCCGTCTAAATCTGTTACTAAGAAGTCGGTGATACCGTCTTGGTTAAAATCATTGGCATAGATCCCACCGGTGATGAAAGGGCGCTGTTGATCTTCCTCGTAAGAGTGTTTCCAGTTGTCACGGAGTCCGAGACTCGTCATGCCGGTTTTTGCGGTAATGTCCTCCAGCAGGAAATCTGCCGCAGTTGCGTATTCTGCAGAAAAGCAACCCGCACTGAGAAATATCCCATTGGTATTTGGAGTCTGCTCGTTGATTTTTGCTATGCGACAATTGAACCTAAGCGAGTATTGAGAAATGGAGTTTGCATGAGTGCGACCAGCAAAGAATAATTTAAAGCTGCCTTGCCATGGTTCGTCAAAATTTCCACGAGTTTCCGGAGCCATTTGCATGACTTTAATGCTACACCGCATTAATTCTGAATACTGTTCGCGCAATTCGCGGATGTAGGAAACGAATTCATCGGGGAGCATGCGGAAGGTTTTATTCTCCTCGTTCCACGTGCGGAATTTACCAAAACTAGTTATACGCTCTTGGCCATCCGACCAGCGAAATGTTTCTGCTTGGAAATCGTCGGCGAAAAATGCTGTCAGTGTATCCCACTCTTCGTTTTCGATGGCCGCCGCGATTTTTGGGAAGGTTAGGTCGCCTAAAACGAACCCGCCGAAGTGTTCGACATCTTGTAGATATTTCGCATCCTCTTCGGGGATCGCCAGCGTCGCTGCCGATTCCGTTTCGACATCAGTTTCCGGAGTATCAGTAAAGGGGCCCTCAACGGGGGTTGATGAATCGCAACCAATGACGAGCAGGCAAAATAGCCCGCTGACGATCGTGTAGATGGCCGTGTAGAGAAAGTTAGGTTTCGAGATAGATTTTCTGTTCATAATCGTGCCAAGTTATTGTATTACGAAAGTGGTTTAAAAGTATAGCACGTGAAGAGGCGGTTTAGCGCCGAAAAAAAATGCGACGATGCGACTATAGGCGACGTTGATTTTGACCCAGAAACGACCAAATCTCGCAGGATTGTGCGTTTATCGAGTGAGATCGATAGAGCTCGAGCTCGAGGTGCACTTGCGGTCCAGATGCGTATATCCGCCGTCGACGTAGATGATTTGGCCAGTGGTATGGCTTGACCGTGACGACGCCAAAAAGACGACCGTATTCGCAATTTCCTGTGCGGTCGTGAAACGTTGTTGTAGCGGGATTAATTGTTCGACCGACTGTTTGGCTGCCGTAGAATCTTCAGCTTGGTCCATCAACTCGGCATATAGTGGAGTCCAAGTTTCAGCAGGCAATACAGTGTTCACTCGGATACTGTAGGGTGCCAAATCAACAGCCCATTCTCTTGTTAACCCATTGATTCCGCCTTTGGCTGCGGCATAACCGGATGTTCCGCCCTGACCGGTTGTGGCCACCTTGCTACCAATGTTGATGACCGCACCTTGGGATGTTTTGAGGGCGTCGAGTGCAAAATGTAACATGCTGTAATAGTGGACTAGATTACGTTGCAGCGATTCGTTGAAAGCGACGGGGCCATCTTCCAGCGTCACTCCATCGTTCACGCCAGCATTGTTTACCAACACGTCGATACGGCCAAATTGTTTGAGAGCGAACTTGACCGCTCGTTGACAGGCGTCCGTTTGGCTCAAATCACCTTGAACGAACAAGCACTGTTTTCCCTGTTTGGCATATTCAGCCTGTAAAGCTTCGCCTTGTTCAGTGGAACGATTGACGTTAACGACATTCGCACCTTCAGCGATAAACTCGCGCACGATCGCCGCCCCAATGCCCTTAGACCCACCGGTAACGAGGACAACTTTGTCTGTTAAATCTAGATCCATAGCAATACAATAGCCGTGTAAACTGAGTGAACTGTAATCCAGTAGTATAAAGAAGACACCATTTAATGGTTAAGTTCAAATCCGAGATTATCACGGTTAGGCCCAAAACCATCGCCATCGAGGTCAACATAAATAGGGTTAGCAACGGCTGCTGGCATCAACTCACCAAAACGTGGTCCCTGCACTCGACCAATCTTAAGGTTTTCACCAGCAGTGGCAACGATGATATGCGTGTCTTCGGTAAGCTCGACGGCAATTTCCGCTTCGAATTTCACGGTACCGTTTTTGAACATGTTGGCGTGGCTGCGACGAGTGAAGTTTAATTTGTCGGTCATTTTCCCGTTGAGCAAGAGCTGCACGCGGTTTACATCGATCCAGTTGGGGCATTGGATACGGATGTTCACGTAGACGGTAGCGTTTTTTGACAGTAAGTCGTCGCCTGGAAGAGCTACCTGTCCACGAATTCCGTTGGAGATTTTGACCTCCATAAACGGGCCGTTGGTCATGACGACGTTACCCGCCTTGGACGCTTTTACAATGTCCTTGGTGCGAATACGCCCAGGGTTATCCGTCGGTGATTTGACATAATTACGGATGTAGCCGACGCCGTGTTCGTTGTAATGCGAGTCGGAATTCACGACACCCGGAATGCGGTAGCCTAAGTTGAGTAATTGCATCCAGTGGAACATGACGGGAGTGCGAGTAGCCGTTGGTTTAGGTGATTCGGGGACATCAAATATAGACTGCAACGGGTGTACTTCCATGACATCCATGTATTGAAACATATCTCGGAAACCACCATCTGGTTTGTCGTCACGATCACGGTCTTGATAGATTTGCATCAGCGTCGGATGGTCTTCTTGGACTAATTTGTAGGCATTATCATTCCAAGCAGCAAGTTTAGCGATTTGACGAACTGGGTCGTCTTCGATAGTCGGTCCACCACCGTCTTGGGTGCGTGGTACATGTTTAAGTGGAAAAGCGTTTTGATGATTCACGGGCAATACGCGTCCGGTCAGTTCCATCCCAGTAGAAGTTCCCATCAAGTGTTCGACGCCTAGTTCTTTTAGCAGTGGAGTGTAGGAGCTAATGCGTTGATGTTCCGTACAGGGTGCATAGTCGATCTGTTCACAAATAAGTGTGATGACGCGTCCGATTTGGACGGAGGTATTGTCACCAGAGGGAGAAGAGTGGGTATGGTAGTCTGTGCTAACCCAGCCTGACGTATCGACAACATGGTCGAGTTGAATCTCAAGGCTGGTTGTTTGACCGGCTTTGATGTTTACGGCTTTGACGACGACATCATGTTCTGGGCCGTGACTAAATATCAGGTCGTAGGTTCCTGGTGTTAACTCTTGGCGGAGTGTTCCCCGCAAGGCGTAGTGAAGATTGAGCGCACGTACTGCCGCCTGTTTCGGGCCAAAGTCAGGATCTTTGGTCTCGCCGGTTCCGTAAAATGTGATTTTGCAGCCAATTGGAAGCCCATGTTGGTTGGTGATGCGTGCGGCAACGTAGCCACAGGGATCAAAAGTAATTGTTTTTTCTGTGGTGGACTCTAAAGTAATATCAAAAGTTTGATCGGGTCGTCCTTGGGCAGAACAAACAACGGTGTATTTGCCATGAGCGAGTCCGAATTCGGCAATACCTAGTCCGTTGGTGCGGATGTCGCCATAAAAGGTTCCAGCTCTGGTCAGGCGAATATTTGCGTTGTGAATTGGGCCAGCGCTATCCTTACAGATTAATGTAACGTTGGATGTTTTATTCTCGGTGCGCTGGGCAAACTCTGCTTGAATGCCCAATAGGCTTCCACTAGGGATGAGAGTTCGCGAGAGTTGAGCCGTTGCATTGGGTGCGACGATTAGGTCACTGGACTTGTCTTGTTCGTATTTGAGAATTCGTCCACCGCCACCGGTACGAGTGATGGAGTATCCGTGTGCCATAATCCCGTAGGCTTGGCGAAACCAATTATCATTGGTCCAGTACATGCCGTCTTGCACTCCAGCGGTAAAGGGAGAATCTGCACGGATGCCATCTTGCAGCGAGATTGTCTGATCGGCCTCTGAATGGTTGTGATACGCAGTGGAGATTGTCAGGCCGCTGTCGCCATTTCCTAGTGAATAAGTCAACACTGCCTGCACTGAATCGGCACGTTTTAGACTAGTAAAGGAGAGAGTTGCCGTTCCGTTTTTGGTGTGTTGAATTTTTACTGCTTCTTCGTCGGTAAAGGTAAATCGTTGATTGGTAGGATAGAAACAACTTAGTTGGTCGTTGTTGTCATCATGGCGGGTTAAATCGAGTACACCACCATAGACGTTACGTACGGTCAGATTGGCA
>DTSG01000337.1:0-1762 GCA_012965455.1 Planctomycetaceae bacterium
ACCTTCCAATCCGTTACAACAGCGTGGCCATGACGAATTCTGCCGCGATTAAACTTGACTCACTCACGTTTCACTACGGCCAGCGTTGTGCCCTTGATGATGTGTCCTGGGAGGTCTTAACGGGTGAGTTGTTTGCGCTGTTGGGTCCCAACGGGAGCGGCAAAACGACACTTTTTCGTTTGTTGGCGACCTTGATACCGTTACAGCGTGGTGCGATTGAAATCTTTGGCAGTAACCTTGCAAGCGATGTACGCCGTGCGCGCTACGACATGGGCGTTGTCTTTCAATCGCCGTCGGTTGACGGCAAGTTGACTCTCTTTGAAAATTTGCGGCTGCAGGCATCTCTATATGGGTGTGTTGGCAAGTTAGCACGCCAGCGGATCGCTGAAGTTTCATCGCAACTCGGTATTGATGATCGACAGCATGACCAAGTAGACGAGCTATCCGGTGGGCTGCGACGTCGACTGGAACTGGCCAAGAGCCTGTTGCATCAACCGCGGTTGTTGATCATGGATGAACCGACGACCGGCTTAGATCCGGCGGCGCGCAGTGATTTGTGGAATTACCTGCGTCGTCTTCAGCAGCAGACCGGCATGACTATCTTTATGACGACGCATCTACTGGAAGAAGCGGAGCGCGCTGACCGTGTCGCGATTCTCAATGCCGGTCAACTCGTTGCATTGGATGAGCCGGATGTGCTCTGCCGGGAGCTGGGTGGGGATGTTATTTCCATACGTAGTTCCGATCCCCAGTCTTTAGCCGCTGACTTACAGACCGACCTGAATCTTCAGCCCCGACTTATCGATGGGCTGCTGCGTCTGCAGCAGCCTGATCCATCGGAGTTGCCCGAAGATGCCGGACAGGGAAACCTGCTGCAGGTCATTATGGAGAAACACCGCGACCAAATTCAGACGATTACGATGGGTCGGCCTGGACTGGAGGATGTCTTTATATCCAAGACGGGACATCAATTCTGGGGTGACGACAACGGATCGCGAAAGGATCAGCGATAGATGTCTGAAACATCAAACATGCCGGTTCGATCCACTCTGGTGGTTGCCAATCTGTGTCACCGTGAGATGACGCGTTTTTTCAGGCAACGCAACCGCGTGATTGGTTCCATGGGCACCCCGCTGGTTATGTGGGTCATCTTTGGTTTGGGGCTCGATCGGAGTTTTTCCGTTGGAAGAACTCTGGCCGGGCAGGGGCAGGGGCAGGGATTTTTGCACTATTATTTTCCTGGTTCGTTGGTGTTGATACTGATGTTTACTGCCATCTTTACGTCGATTTCTATCATTGAGGATCGGCAGGAGGGCTTTTTGCAATCGGTTCTGGTAGCACCGGTTTCCCGAGCCAGTATGGTTCTCGGGAAAGTACTCGGCGGTGCATTGATTGCGTTGATTCAAGCCTTGTTATTTCTCACCGTTGCGTTGTTTTTGGATATTTCCTGGTCACTGTCGAGTTGGTTATTGTTGGTAGGTGTTTTGTTTCTGGCTGCACTGATGATGACCAGTCTGGGCTTTATCTTTGCGTGGAAGATGGAGTCGACTCAGGGTTTCCATGCTATTATGAATCTGGTATTGATGCCGATGTGGTTAATGTCGGGAGCTTTCTTTCCGGTTCCCGCATTGGCCAATTCCGGTGTCGCTCAAATGGCGGTACATTGGTGTATGCGTTTGAACCCACTCACTTACGTCGTAGCGCTGGTACGGGAGTTATTATACGATGCGCCGCTGGGGGACTTATACTGGACGGCGTCGAC
>DTSG01000337.1:1772-2822 GCA_012965455.1 Planctomycetaceae bacterium
TTTATGTGTGCTGTTTGGACTAGTCGATCACGTGTTGGCGGAGATATGAAATGAGCAAACCGGCAGCCTTTTTTCTGGCGCTGATGTTACTGTTTGCCGGAGGATTGTTAATCTTCAAAGCGGACGATTGGCTGTCCTCCACAGATCCTAACAAGCAATCCGCAGAAACAGTCATCGAGGATTTTATGCCCAAGATTCATCCCGCTGATTACGAGACGGGAAAGGGTGAACCGTGGATTACTGATTTCCAGTTGGTGGATCAGACCGGAGAAGCCTTTGCGTCAGCAGGATTGCGGAACCAGGTCTGGGTTGCCAGCTTCTTTTTCGCTTCCTGTCCCTCCACCTGTATACAACAGAATCAGGAGATGCAGTCGCTGCATGAAGTGTGGGCCCGCAAAGGTGTAAAATTTATCAGTATCACCTGTGACCCGGAAAATGACACACCAGGAATCCTGAACGCCTATTCCAAAAAATTTACGGCCGATACAGAAAACTGGAAGTTCCTGACGGGAAACTCCCGGTATATCAATCGGATTGGTTCGGACAAATTCATGCTCTCCGTAGGACCTCAAACCCATGCGGAATCGTTTTGTGCTGTCGATAAATGGGGTAACGTACGGGGCACTTTTAATTGGCACGAAGTACAGGATATGGAGCAACTCAATGCCTTGCTGGTAACTCTGCTGCGGGAAAATGTGGAGCCGCAAGAAGTTGCCGCGGCCAGAAAGCGACTGCAGGAACAAATTGATAAGTTTGTTGAGCAACAGCAAACGGAAGCAAATAGCGACGAGCGGATTGATGATGATCGACAAAACAATGACGAATGTGAAAATCGTTGACAGCCGATTGGGTTACGATCAGCATGGGATTTCCTGAAATCAATGCATCCTTGAATGTCCTGGCGACAATTTTATTAGTCGTCGGTTTTATATTGATTAAAAGGAAAAAAGAAGTTGCGCACAAATGGACCATGCTCAGTTGTTTCTTTGTATCGACGGTCTTTTTGGTTTGCTATCTGATTTCCCATTACCTGAACGGAAGCACAGCGTT
>DTSG01000338.1 GCA_012965455.1 Planctomycetaceae bacterium
CGAGATAGTAAGCCTATCAATCATTATTTCGCCATCGAGAAAAGTATGTATCAAGTTATTTCTGAAGAAATGCTTAATATGTTTGCGACAGTAACAGAGTTTAATAATGTTATTGGAGAGCCCGCCAATCGCTACCGTCCAGAATATAAAGCTCTTGGTAAGTTGAGAGAAGCCTTCTTCCGAAAAGTAACCAACACACCAGATTTCAACAAGTTCGTTGATTACTATAGGTGGATTGATGACTCTCTAACGACAATGCTGATGCAGTTGATTCCTGCAACAGCAAACTTCTCTGATGGCGTAAAGACTATGATTGAGAGTCATATTCTAGAAAGAAATAAATATTGGACGAAGTTCCCGTCGATGGAGTTTAAGGGCGAACCAACAATTGGATTCGTGAAAGGTATCAGCGAACTAACCTATGACTGGAAGCACGGACACGCGCCGCTCAATCCAACACAATATAGCAACGAGGATACAAATTGTCTTTGGTGGAAAGAACGAAGCGAAGCTAGTGGATCCACGTCTGGCGATGTATTGGTCGACACCGACCGGAACACCCTCCGCAGAATTTTAACTTCCGACGTTACAACAAATAAAATTCTTGCAACAGGAGAATATACAGACCCAACGGATTATCCGAACAGTGGATTCCCGAACGCTGCGCAGTTTAATCTATCCCAAGATGGAAACGACCTCGACGCTCGCACACAATACAAAGGCTCAACCTACGCGCTTCGAAGGTTTTCAAAGCCATATAAAATGCACTTGGAAAAGTCTCTCAACCTACACGGCGGAACAAACCCGCCATCGAACAATAAAGGTATTGATTATCTTTGGTCAACTCATAGAGCTTTCTCAAATGCAGCCTCCACCAATTCTACCAAATTTATTTTGGAGGGAGCCGTCGACGGAGATGCAGACTACAATCTCAAAGAAAGTAAGTGCGCGGATAATATCGCGCCCATTGAAATAAGAAAGATAAGGCGCTCATCTGAAACACAACCTTATGCCACTGCTGATGCGACTGATGCTCTTAAAAGTATGTTGGTGTCACCATTCCAATACTTCTCGCAATCTTCTGATATAGAGACATCGCGAGCGAGGAGTGACGTTGATGACAATACCGCCTACTTCGGACTTCACGACGATTCTTATGGCGAGCTAAATGAAACTCCGATACAAGGACCGTTCACACAGGCACACGTTGGAGGTCGCCAGTATAGGCATTTTGAAGCCAGCTCTTCTTTCTTGGGCACGGACCACGATGATTCGAATCGAGCAGAGGGATACAGGATTGCAGCAGCAGGCGAAACAGTATATGGCCCCAGGACGACGGACTTGGGTGCTAGCGCCCCACAAAACGCGGCTGGCATGTATTACCGAGATGAAGTTGCAAAACGCCCGCTGAATATTAAAAACATTCAATCAACAACAGCCTCCAGCGCCCTTGGGAATTACGACCGACTTTCGCAGGTTGTAATCACAAACGCAGACGAATCAATGTTCTATGCGAAGCTGCAAGCAGCGCACGACGACGCAGGATTGCACAGTCTGTTGAGTGGGACATCGAGTCCAATTGTTTCAGACACGCACGACTTCGCAAAATTGAGAGCAGTTGGAAAGACAGTTTTAGATTCGGACACGGTATTGACGGCTCCCTATGACTCAACACAGGTGGACCCATACCTCACGAAACATTCAATCATCGAGCGTTTCTCGGCTCCTGGTGGACCAGACACGGCGGGTGATGCTTTCGGTGGCTTCGGAATTGATCGCGAGACAAACAGATACGCAGTTTATAATGCACTACCTTGGCGCAACCTTGCTGTCCGAACACCGCTCAATGCGATGCAGACAGCTCACTGTGCTAAGTATGGTTCATTGGCAGGCAGCGCATTGAGTGCTACAGATGTGACAACTGCTGGCACTGCTTCCTTCCACAAAGTCCATCGGAACTCGGATTATGATATTCGGAATACATCGGCGCTGACTGCTTATCGGGCGAACTCTTTGGCGTTTGGTTACACCACTACCTGCGAAAACACTTCGCCCTCAATAAAAAATTTGCAGAAGTGGACTTATAGCGCGTGGTATTATCCAACATCTACCTCTCAAAATTACCTTCTTTTACTTGAGGCAGAGGGTTCTAGTGATCACGATTTACAAATCTGGCACGGTGGTAGCGACGGCGTTATCACCGTATACCCAGACTATGACAATGGTACCCACGGGAAGTGGGTGTCATCAGGTGACGCTGTTCCTTTAAATGTGTGGTCCCACATCGTTGTTGTTTGGGATATACCTCGCGTATATTCTCTAGGAGAAAGACCGAAGATCTATGTAAACGGCGAAGCAGTTTCGGTCACGCCGCATGCCGACAAGCCCGAAGCTGGCATCGTTGGCGCGGCACCCCAATACTGGGGACTTAACGTTAGTAATGTTTTGATAGGGCACGGCAACCACTCTATGGAAGGTTATGTTCAAGATGTTTCTCTGTGGAACAGAGCGCTAAACCCAACCGCGATTAAGCATCTTTATAGACTTCCAGGTTATGACTCTGCTGGTCCGGGCGACCTAAATAGATTGAAATTTGTTTCGACGGATGAAGATAGTAATGCTTTGATTTCTTGGTGGAAATTCGGCGACAGCACATCAACCATCACTGATTCAGCGCCAATTGGAAATGGGAACGACTTGACAGTGAGCAACCCTGGAGCAATTTCCACCACCACCTTCCTCCCCGCCAATTACTACGCAACCGATTGCATTGAAACAAAAGACAACTGGTTCATCCAACATCCAATT
>DTSG01000339.1 GCA_012965455.1 Planctomycetaceae bacterium
GCCACGGATCAGGTCGCGGGACTCTCTAACGAATCACGCGCATTGCTCGCCCCCAATAATTGGCTCGGACTGCGAGTTCCTAGCAATGAAGTTTTACTCAGCGTGCTCGATCAACTAGATGAACCCTTGGTACTCACAAGTGCCAACAAAAGCGACCAAGCAGATGCAACTACGGCCGTCGAAGTCGCTGAACAACTCGACGACAACGTTCAACTAATCCTCGACGGTGGTCCCACTAAAATCGGCACACCGTCCACGGTCATCAAGGTTCACGACCACCACATAGAAATCCTCCGCAGCGGAGCACTCACTCGCGACCAAATCCAAACCGCGTTACAATTGGAAATTGTAATTGTCTGCACAGGCAACACATGCCGTAGCCCGATGGCTGAAATGTTGCTCAAAAAGAAAATGGCGACAGCGAACGGTATCCGCATCGAACAACTTCCCCAACACGGCATTCATGTCTGCTCTGCTGGAATCACAGCAAACAATGGGTCACCCGCTACTGATCAAGCCATCAACGTACTCGGCAAACAAGATCTCGACTTAACCTGCCACATTAGCCGACCCGTGAGCTATGCGCTGGCCAACAGCGCTGATTTAATCCTTACATTGTCGAGTTCCCATCAACGAGCAATTGTCAATGAATGGCCAGAATTCGCCGATAAAACCTCGCTACTGGCACATGACGGCTCTAGTGTCAGCGATCCAATCGGAGGTTCGTACCAGATTTATCAACAATGTGCCGCACAAATCGATAGCCACCTTGATAAACAGCGAAGTCGCATCAATAATCTAATTGTTCCTGATCAGGATATTATAAGAGAGTAAAAGAGATGAAGCTTACTATTGGTAGTGATCACCGCGGATACCGCGTCAAACAAAAAATCGTTGATTTCCTAAATAAAAACGGTCACAGTTGTAACGATGTGGGTACAAACAGCGATCAAAGTGTCGATTACCCTGACATTGCACAAGCAGTGAGTCGTGACGTTTGCGCTGGCGACAGCGAACGGGGAATCCTTATATGTGGGACTGGTATTGGCATGGCGATTGCCGCTAATAAGTACCCAGGAGTACGAGCTGCCTCTTGCCACGATGAAATAACCGCTGAAATGAGCCGCCGCCATAACGATGCCAACGTACTCTGTCTATCAGCTGACCTCTTCGGCGAACGCAGCGTCGAACAACTACTACAACTCTGGCTGAATACCGAATTTGAAGGTGGGCGCCATGCACGCCGCGTCCAGAAAATCATTAAAATAGAGAAATCTCTCAATTCCGAATAACCGCTCGCACCGGCAACGCTTACAGAAATACCAAAGCTTGCCGAATCTTCATATTCGTGCTAATTCGCGTTAATTAGTGGTCGTAACGGTCGCGCCGAATAGAGCGTCTGTTTTTTTCTAGTGAACGTGCATTCACAGGTAATTACACCTTGCTTGCTGGCCAATAGCGATTAAATTCAAGGACATAGCTTATAAAACCTACGGGTAAGCATCTTTGATAAATAAACCTCACGCGAATCTCTAATCATAAAATTGAATCCGATGCACGAAACCAGTTTACCTGAGAGCGAAGTCGAACAGTTGCTGCATAACGCGCGGCTGCGAGACCAACTTGAACCGTTTATTGACGAATCGATCGCCCTCGTAGACGTCACAGAAATGTCGACATCCGAAGAGAATCAATTCCTAGAATCAATGCTCAACTGGGAATACGCTCCAGTGCTTCCCATCAGCCAATGGTTCGAACCAGAACTCAGTTTGCCGCAACCTGAGACACTGTCCAACCGCGATCTTTCAAAAATGTTGTGGGACACACTGCAGCGCCTCGCCGAACAAAACATCTATCTACAATACGCCGACCACCTCTCAGATCGAGAACTGTTCTGCGTCTTGGTTCGCGACATCCTAACAGCGACTGAAAAGAAACTCGACATCCCCAACAACCCCATCGTATGGCGGCTTGTCGACAATGAGTCTGATCCTGATACGTGGCTCGCCTATTACGCCACCGACGAACAACGCTATCTCTGGCAACTGGAACACGGCCAAGCCCCGCCAGCATCCAAGCCGTTGAAATACCCACGACAAATGCCACGCCCCGCGTAATACGATGCGACATTCACGACGGCAATAAAACAGATCGCCACTCGCGCACACTGGCAATTAATCACGACAGTTGCCATACTATACCTCTGGCGTATAAAATTACCTAAACTGTAGTGGCTAAATTTACCCGCCCGTTTACTCCGCTTCGGCGGACGGAAAGCGAAGCGCCAACTGGGCCTTCATTCCCTCAAGAAAGACATCGTCATGCTTTATCGTGCTCTATCCATTGCTCTCCTGCTGCTCATATTAGCCCCTAGCCTCACGGCGCAAAATCCGCGTGCCGAAAAATCCAACATACCTCCGTCACGTGCAACGTACTTCGGCCGTCGCATCGCCCAAACCATGCACTTTACTGGCGCTCCTTGGCTGATCCGTGATAATCGCGAAAACGAGGAACGTTGCTCAGTCATGCTCGGACAACTCAAGCTCAAAACAGGAATGACCGTCTGTGACATGGGTTGCGGCAATGGATTCTACGCTTTGAAAATGGCGAAAATGGTCGGCCCGCAAGGCACTATCTTGGGCGTCGACGTCCAACCAGAGATGTTGCAATTCCTGCGCACGCGTATGGAAAAAGAAGGGGTCGACAACATCACTCCTATTTTGGGGTCCTTTCATAATCCACATCTACCGCGTAACACAGTCGACATCATCCTCATGGTCGACGTCTATCACGAATTGTCACATCCCGAGATTATGCTGCGAGCCATGCGTGATAGCCTTAAACCGGACGGTCAAATAATCCTCTTGGAATACCGCGAGGAAGATCCTAAGGTGCCTATTAAACCTTTGCACAAAATGAACAAGGTGCAGATACTAAAAGAATACGCAGCTAATGGTTTTCGTATCGCGAGCCAATTTGACAAGTTACCCTGGCAGCACATGATGTTCTTTGAAAAAGATCCCGACTGGAAACCAACTAGCAAATAACAAGCGCGTTTCTGCTACAACTTCCAGACAAGCACAAGTGAATAGGCAAGGTCGTTTGGCCGCCTGCCATGCGGAGTGCTATCATAGCGGTCTACCATCGAGAGTTTCAAACTCCAACCATGCTCTTTATCGATGACGATTTTCCACGACGCTTTGGATTCGAAACGATACTCACTGAAATTAGACCAATCTGGATAATAATCCGAGGTCACTTGGATACTCTGCCGCGACGAAATCTTACGATTCATAATCAATCCAAAATCCCCCTCGGGTGTTACTTGCTCATCAACGCCACCTAACTCCTGAGACATCCCAGCACCAATTCGCCAACTCAACTGCAGCTGTTCCTCATCGACAAACATCTTTTGCAATCCCGCATTCGCTTTCATGCGTATATCAAACTGCTTGAACTCGTCATACTCCAGTCCACCTTTAGCAAACCAACTCAAGGGGTTGTCTTTTCTAATCCAGAAATGGGCGATATCGACCAACGTGCGATGCGTCGTCAATATGCCACTTGCGCGTTTTTTTGCGAAATCCAAATCTAGATCAAACCGTCCCGGCGTAGTTTTTCGTTCCAAGTCGAATCCTGCAAACACGCTAAAAGTCGTTGAGTTTCCGTGGGTTCCATTACTACCGAACTCAATGCTGCCATCCCAAATATCTCGATCTAAACGTAGCGTCGGTATCCAAAAACCTAGGTTCTCGGTAAACACATCAATCTCACCGTCTGGAAAAGGAGGCGCATTTATTTCGAATGCGTACGCTTGGAGGCTCTCGCCTAAGTTCCGCACACCCTCGCGCCAATTAGGAGTCTGCAAGACACGTTGACCAGCTGGATGCAACGCCACGGGTTTTTCAGTGGATTCCGATTGATTGGCAGCAAGAACCACGCACGTGGGGACACATACTTGCAACAGAGCACAAAATAATATACGGATGAGCATTTAAGGCAGGGTGGTACTAAAGGAGCAATGGTGTACGAATGCGAAGACACTTTGTACTAAAAAACGTAACATCGAGCGATACCAAAGCTGTCTGAAAGCATTTACCACGAACCGCGGAACATGCTACCGCTATTGTGTCCGTAGGTTGCAATAGAGGTCCGTTAACCGTCGGGTAATCAAGCCTGGCGAGCCAGCACCTATCTGATTGCCGTCCACTTCACGCACGGGAACAACTTCCGCCGCACTGCCGGTCAGAAAACATTCATCGGCTGCGTACACATCCTCAAGCGTCAATGTCACTTCTTCAACTTTGATTCCATCCTCACGTGCCAATTCCATAACGGCGCCACGGGTCACTCCTTTAAGCACCCCCGCTGAAACCGGCGGTGTTTGCAGCACGCCCGCATTTACAATAAAAATATTAACGCCTGTACACTCAGCAACTTCGCCTTCGTGATTGAGCATCAAAGCTTCCACACAACCCGCTTTGAGGCCTTCGATTTTCGCAAGAATGTTATTCAAATAGTTCAGCGATTTGATTTGTGGATCAAGCGCTAATGGATGGTTGCGAATTGTTTTGGCAGTCACAATCGCCAGACCGTTTTCGTAGAATTCATCGGGATAGAGTGTGATCATATCCGTGATGATGATCACTTGAGCCTCAGCGCATTTGTTGGGGTCCAAACCTAGCGTACCTTCACCGCGAGTCACAATTAAACGAATGTAACCGTCACGAATGTCATTCGCAGCAAGCGTACTGTTTACCGCCATCTCCATTTCCTCTGTAGAAATGGGAATCGTCAAGTCAATCTTACGCGCCGACGTCCATAACCGATCCAAATGTTCGCGCAGGCGAAACACTTGACCTGCATAACATCGCATTCCCTCGAACACGCCGTCACCATAGAGTAGTCCATGATCATACACGCTGATCTTGGCATCCTGTTTGTCGAACAGCGTTCCGTTAATATAGATTTTCAGTGACATATCTTTATGCTAAACACTCATGCAATAAATATTCAATTCTTGGATTGCTTTTTCAAACATCCATTCTAATGGGCAACCGCGAATCTGAGTAGCGTGGGGGAGTGGCATATAAGGCACGATGACGCACTCTATTGTGCGGGGATGAGCCGCAGAGCCCGCAGAGCCCGCAGATCAAGTCTCAATACAAACCAAGAACTGTCGGCTCACATCGTTTGCACTCGACCTTCAACAAGATGAATCGTACGGTCGGCCTGCTCTGCAATCGTCTCGTCATGCGTGACCATTACCACCGTCAAGCCTTGCTCACGATTCAAATCTCGCAATATTTCCATGATCTCATCACCCGCTTGCCGATCTAAATTGCCAGTGGGTTCATCTGCCAATAACAATTGAGGATCTGCGATAAGCGCTCTGGCAATCGCAACTCGCTGCATTTCACCACCAGATAGCTCACGCGGACGATGCTTCAATCGATGACTCAATCCCATCTTGTCCAACAACTCTTTCGCCCGCTGGCGGTTTTTGCGCCGACGCAGCATATACTTGGTAAAACCATAGCGAATCATCAGCGGCATCAGTACATTTTCCAAAGCACTGAGCTCGGGCAGTAAATGATAAAACTGAAACACGATTCCAATGTATCGGTTTCTCAGGATGTCACGTGATTTGGCAGGCAAATTATCAATACGATTGCCTTCGAAAAAGATTTGGCCGTCATCCGGTTGGTCCAGCGTCGCTAATAAGTGCAAAAGAGTGCTTTTCCCTGAACCACTGGTCCCAACAATTGCCTGAAACTCGCCTTCCCTAACTTCGAAATCCACTCCGTTTAAAACTGGTATTTCAACTTTACCCTTACGATAACTCTTCATTAAACCCGTCGCACGCATCACCACTGACGCCGCTGCGTGATGAAGTTGGGGCGATTGCTGGACACCCGTCGCAATTTTTGTCTCCGGTAATTTATAGGCACTACTCATAACGCAATGCCTCCACGGGATGCAGCTTGGCGGCTTTGCGAGCGGGCAATACACTGGCAATTACGGCAATACCTACTGCACCTAGCACAACCCACAGACACGTCAGGGGATTCACCACGACCGGTATCTCAGAAAAATAATAAACCGTCGGGTCAAACACCTCTTGTCCAGTTATCTTTTCTATCCAGCCTGCCACAACATTAATCTGGTCCACAAACAGCAATCCCAAAGCTAATCCGGCCAGCGACCCAGCGATACCGAGTGATAACCCATAACCCAAGAAAATACTCATCACGCCCCGACTCGGCGCGCCTAAACTTTTAAGAATTCCAACATCCCGTGTCTTTTCGACAACGATCATAAAAAAGGTGGCTAAAATACCAAAGCCAGCGACTGCAATGATCAAGAACAACAAAATATTCAAGATTGTTGTTTCCAACTGCACCGCCGACAACAGCGGTCCTTGCATGTCGCGCCAAGTTTGTATTTGATACCCGAACTGCTGCAGCGGAAAGCGGGCCTGCAAACGATCACGAACCATGTTCAAGTCAGCCCCTGCGCGCAACTTAATTTGAATAGCAGAAACACTCGCCACTCCCGTTTCCGCAGTGATCATACCTCGCAGATTTTGCAATTTACTCAGCGGCACAAAAGCAAATGACGAATCGTATTCACTCATCTCACTTTCATAAAAATCAACAATCGTAAATGAATCGCTAACCGCCTTAGGTGGCTGACCCGTATTGGGGAAAGTAATTTTGACATCGTCACCCGGCAATGCGAAATAATAATCCATCAAATCGCCCTGTACATCGCGACCACGCAAACTGCAAATAGAAATCCCTAAAACAATTCCGGTGTGCTGCTCTCGCGCCGCATCGAATGTCAACAGTGGAGCATCGTCCGTCTGAAACGGTACCGCTGGCAGACTGTCTTGTTGCCCAGCTCCACGAGGACCGTTGTCCAGCGGCCCCTGCAATTCAGGTAGTTCTTCGATGGAATCGGGCAATGCCGGTAGCCCTGCTAGAGTTTGAGAATCATCCGCTAAGTCAAATGGCGGTGGTGTTAGCAAGGCAGCATCATTGGCGGTGACATCACCGTTTTCGACCTGGTCAGCAATTTCCCTTTGTTCCCACTGAGCAGCAACTCGCCGCCGAGCCCAGCCAGCAACGGGGAATTTATCCTTGCGGCCACGACCGTAATCGTTCTCACGCAATATGAACTGAAACTGCTCCCGGTTAAGCGGATGCAGTAAATGTTGCTCAAACTCACAAACGTCGGAATAGGTAGTAGCATCGATGCCAATCAGGTTAATCGGTTGAGTAATCCACTGCCCGCGAATATTGTCACGAAAATTAATCATTGCCGGCACTGAAACCGTTGCCGTCATGGCCTCAATATCATCGCCGGCAACCTTGCGGATTTCCTCCATGTGCCACTCAGAATCTGGCAAGCCATTGAGATTGTGGCTGCGAACAATGATATCTGAAAGGACTCCGTGCAGCCGGTCATGCATTTCAACAGTAAAGCCAGCCATCACGCTATTGACGACAATGAGAGTCGCCACGCCTAGCGTTACGCTCACAATCGAGGCCAATGCAATATAACGGCTCTTCAGATACCGCCATGATAGCAATACTTTGTACATGCCAATCCTTTGGCTGGGGGTTGGGAACCTCTCACAAGAGGAAAGTCTCTACCCAATAACGCATTTTAATTTTTGTGACTTACGCGACACAGAAACGTGCTGACTATTCTATTGTTCTGGCTGTTCTGGACGCAATAAAGGAAACAGAATTATTTCGCGAATCGACTGGGAATTGGTCAATAACATTACCAACCGGTCAATTCCTACGCCTAAGCCGCCCGTAGGGGGCATTCCATGACGCAATGCGCGAATAAAGTCCGAGTCCATTTTGGCCATCGAATCCTCATCCGATAAACCCGCGAGCTGAGTTTGAAACAACTCTTGCTGCAAATCAGGATCGTTTAATTCCGTATAAGCGTTTGCGATTTCCATACCGCGAATAAACAATTCAAACCGCTCAGCAATTTCCGGATTATCCTTTTTACGTTTAGTCAGCGGACAAATACTCGCAGGATAATCAATCACGAAGACTGGCCCCACCAAAGAATCCTCGACCTTCTCCTCGAAAATCTCATTCTTGATGACATCCACGTGGCGACCCTCGACTTCAATGCCAATTTCCGTCGCGTATTTTTTCACAGCTTCTTCGTCACTCGGATCGACGCCCGTCTGTTCCACCAACAGTTCAAGATACGTCCGTCGCTCAAATGGCGGAGTGAAATCCACCGTGTGTTCACCGTAAGGCACGACGTAACCGTTGCCGAGCACATCGAGTGCGTTAACTATCAAGTTCTCCGTTAAATCCATCATACTGCGATAGTCGCCGAATGCCTGATAAAGCTCAAGCATCGTGAACTCAGGATTATGTTTCGGACTGATCCCTTCATTACGATAGACTCGCCCTAATTCATACACACGCTCCATGCCACCCACGAGCAAACGCTTTAAATGCAACTCCAAAGCAATTCGCAAATGCAACTCAAGCCCCAACGCGTTGTGATGAGTCATAAAGGGGCGGGCAGCAGCGCCACCGGCAATCGAATGTAACGTGGGGCCCTCAATTTCGGCGAACCCTGCGGCATTGAGAGTGCTACGAATCGACGTGACGATTTTAGTACGATCTAAGAACCGTTGTCGCACGCCGTCGTTGTACGCCAAGTCAACATAACGCCGACGTTGCCGCAATTCTGGATCTGTCATCCCTACATGCTTGGCCGGAGGTGGCTCGAGCGACTTGGTTAAAAAGTGTAGTTTCTCAGCAAATATGGTCAACTCGCCAGTATTTGTAACACCGAGGCGACCGTCGACACCAATGATATCTCCTAAGTCAAACAAACCAGCGAGGTCAAAATCCTCATCACCAACTTGTTTCTTACCTATAAATAATTGGATGCTACCAGACCAATCCTGAACATCAATGAACCTCAATTTCCCTTTATCACGCTGCAGCATAATTCTGCCGGCCGCGCGGACAGTCGGACCCACCTCGGCCCCCGGCCCTTGGTCACTGCGCCATTGCCGCATATTTACGCGATCGTCGACGTCACATTCCAAGTCCGGAAGTTCTATCAGCGTACCGTCTTCCTGCTGAAACTGAACTTCACTAATGCGATCCCGAATTTCTCCGATCAGCTGGCGGTCATCAAATCGACTACCCCAGGGATCGATACCAAGTTTTTGGATCTGCCGCAATTTATCACGGCGGGCAGCAACGTGCATTTGTTGGTCTTGATCACTGCTGCCTTGTGCCGTGGCATCATCTGCCGGCTCCGGTTGCTCGGGCTGATCACTCTGCGATTCGGTCATAGTAGATTTTCGCGTATCTCGTTGGTTATTCACTAAAACGTCGTATTTTAATGGAATCCGCTTTACCTGTAAGCCCCAATGTAACCTAACAAGCCTCACCAACCAGCCCGCCGCGATCTGAATTTCCAGCCGAATCCGACTCCTTTCCCAGTTCAATTCATCACCAACTACAAACATCTTTCCCCAACTAGGGTAAAATAGATATCGAACAAGATACCACTTTAGCAAAGCGTTAGGCCTCTAAATCCACATGTCAGACGACCTCACGCAACATCAAACCGATGGCGATCATGACCGATCGCGGCAACTGAGTATGCAGCCGACCGATTCGCACGTCGATATTCCCGGCGTGCAAATCACGCGACTACTAGGAACCGGTGCTTATGGCGAAGTCTGGGTCGGAGTGGATATAAACACCAACCGACAAGTGGCGGTGAAGTTCTTTCACCATCAAAGCGGCGTGGACTGGCAACTGCTCAGCAAAGAAGTTGAAAAGCTAGTGTCACTGGCTACCCAGCGATATGTCGTACAACTCCTAGACGTTGGCTGGGAAGCATCCCCTCCCTACTATGTCATGGAATACCTCGAAGATGGTTCCTTAGACCAATTCATCAAAACAGCTGATTCCATTAGCGTCCAGCAAGCAGTCGAACTTTTCCATGACATCACAACCGGATTAACCCACGCTCACAACAAAGGCATTTTGCACTGTGACCT
>DTSG01000340.1 GCA_012965455.1 Planctomycetaceae bacterium
AGCCGCATTCGGAGACGATTGCCCCAAGGCTTTGTGAGCGTGTGATAACGCCAGCAAGATTATGGTAACGACAATTACGAAAGTGAATTTTTTCTTCATGATGGGAGTCCCAATCCGTTAGGGTTCCTTAACGGGACTCGACGCATCCATTCGTCGATCGACAAAAAACTATTTAGCTTTTTCGATATCGACGCGCTGACCTTGAATTATTTTGCTTTTTTATAGTGGCCATTACAAACGTTATACAACGTACAAACCGATAGTCGGCTGGAAGCCCTAATTTAGGGGCGGATCTTCTACTAAAATAGCTCGCTGATGGGAGATCCATCTATTATAGAAGCGATCGGTCGTCCACTATCATCTTGATACGTGACGTCTATCGCTACACCCATGTGCCGGTAAATGGTCGCTCCGATGTCACCGGGAGTAACAGGCCGAGTGCGAATGTCACTGCCGTCTCTTTCGGTAGAGCCGATCACCTGTCCATGCCGCATGCCACCGCCGGCGAGACACATACTCATGACGACGGGCCAGTGGTTGCGCCCATCGGTACTGCCTTGGGTGCCAATATTGGGCGTACGACCAAATTCGCCCATTGAAATAACCAGCACATCGTCCAACATTCCGCGTTCTTCGAGATCTTCGATCAGCGTCGTATGGAAATGGTCGTACAAATCTAACAACGGCTTCAATCCTTTGGATATGCCGCCGTACACTCCACCTGGGATGCCATGGTTATCCCAGGTCCCTGAGGCAGTGTGATAACTTAAGTCAAGCGTTACAAAACTGACGCCGGCTTCTACAAGTCGTCGTGCTAGCAGAACTTGTTGGCTCCACAGGTGTTTTCCATAGCGATCGCGAACCTGTTGTGGTTCTTGGTTAATATCGAATGCCTCTTGAGCCCGTCGCCCGAGAACCATATCCGCGGCCTGCTGGTTGTAAACATCCAATGCTTCCATCGAACCATTCAAATCTAAACCTGTTCGTATCTTATCGAATTGACGAGACAACTGGCGGCGGTTGTGGACACGTTCCAAACTCAAACCAGCTGGCATTGAAAATAAATTTGCACCGGAAAGGTTCCCAGAATCGACTCCGACATTCGAATACAGAGGAAGTCGACATGCTTGATTGGCTAGAAACGGGTCGTATTGTTTTCCGAGGTAACCAGCCTTCCCGACATGTGATGCGTGTTTTTCAAACGCTACATAAGCCGGCATGCCAGACTGATTAGCGCCCTTTTCACGGGCGATCATCGAAGCAAAGCTGGGATAAAGATGTCCCCGAGGATTGGTTCGTGGCGCTGCGTTACGATTTCCCGTTTGCATCACTTTATTGGGCTGATGGCTACTGCCGCGGCAATCAACACTGCGAATAATCGAAACCTTGTCCAACATGGCAGCTTGCCGTGGCAAATGTTCGCATATTTGCACGCCTGGAATTTTAGTGCTAGTGACTCCAAATGGCCCTCTGTTTTCAAACGGGCGATCTGGTTTTGGATCCCAAGTATCAATATGACTTGGACCACCGGCCATCCACAACAATATAACACTCTTACCATTACTAATCGGTTTACCAGCTGCCGTGGCTTCCGCGCGAGCTTGCAACAATCCGGGTAGGGATAGCCCAGCCAATCCGGCCATACTCGCTTTCAACAACCCACGACGGTCGTGCATCACCAACCCTTCGCGAGTTCGTCCGTGTAGAGCGGAAAATGCGTGGTTAGTATGATGATTACTAGATTGTTTGTTTGGTGATGCCATGAAAGCGTAAATCTGCCACTTGCATTGATAAAACAAATTCCCTACCGTTCTAGATTATCGGTTTTCGACCGTTATATCAATGAAAGAATACTCGATTCCCCCTCCCCTCAGGGGTAGGCTTTAACAGTAAACTAAGCGAATGGTGGCGAAACAATCAGAAACGCGTTTTAAGCGATATAATCTATTGCGGTATGCATGGCGATTTCGCTGTGCGGCTATTGGTATCGCGCTACTACCGTTTTTGCTTTTCGAAATTAGCCTGCGGATACTCGACATCGGCGATGTCAATGAAGCCCTCGATCCGTTTATTGCAATCAATCACCCAGTCTCGTTATTTGAGCTAAACGCGGAACAAACGCAGTACCAAACAGTACCCGCTCGGAAACGATATTTTCAAAAAGTATCGTTTCCCAAGACTAAAACGGATGATACTTTTCGAATTTTCTGTCTCGGTGGCTCCACGGTTCAAGGTCGTCCGTTTGCAGTAGAAACCTCCTTTACCAGTTGGCTTCAACTTCAGCTTGAAGTAGCCGATCCCAACCGCAAGTGGGAGGTTGTCAATTGTGGCGGTGTTTCTTATGCAAGTTATCGACTGCTACCGATTCTGACCGAGGTAATGAACTACGAACCTGACTTGGTAGTTATTTACACTGGACATAACGAGTTTCTGGAAGACCGTACTTATGCCCATTTACGTGATCCGTCACGTTGGCAGTCGATAAGTCAGCAAGCAGTCCGCAACATTCGCACCATACATTTAGCTCGCGAAATGTGGCATAAAATAACAGGGGATTCGGTTTCGACACAAAAAGTTACCCTCGCTGCAGAAGTTGAGACCATTCTCGATCACCAAGCAGGTTTGAAGTCCTATCAGCGTGACCGTACATGGCAAGCGAATGTTATCGAACATTTTAAATTCAATATTCGCAAGATGATCGCGATATGTGATTCCAATCGAGTTCCTTTATACCTCTGTAACCCTGCCTCAAATATTCGCGACTGCACCCCTTTCAAGTCAGTGCCAACGTCAGGACTAGACCAAGCGACAATTCAATCAATCCAACAAATCAAATCAGATATTCCCCAACAACTACAGAGTCGGTCAGTCAAACCTATCCGAGAATCAGCTCATCGACTTACACAACTCGACCCGCATAACGCTGCCACACTTTATCAAGCGGGGTTATTGTTGTTGGATAATGGTGCGGGGGTAGCGGCGCGTGACGTGTTGTTGCGAGCTAAAGACGAAGACATATGTCCGTTACGCATATTGACAGTCATGAACGAATTTTTGGTGTCTGTACCGAGCGGCCAGGCGTTACAAGTTATTGACGTGCAAGAATATTTCGCAGAACGGTCCCCAGTTCAAATCCCAGGCGATAATCTATTTCTAGATCACGTCCACCCAACAATCCGAGGACATCAACTTATCGCTGGATATCTATTTGAAAGGATGGTTGCCCAAGCAATCATTAAACCACCTGCCGATTTTGCAGCACAACGTAGCAATCGATTTCGGACTCATCTCGAAAGTCTAAGCGAAGTTTATTATCAACAGGGAGAGATTAGACTTAAGGGGCTACAAATGTGGAGTCGAGGTCACGCGGGTCGAGTTGACTTGTTGATTGAAGAGAACATTCAACAGAATAAAAATACCAACAGTAGCGAGGAATCAGAGGCACCATGAAAAATATCATCGAAGTGCGTAAAGATGTTCCCAGCGGCACGATTGTGATCAACAATCCGGCAAGCAGCAATGCATTAACAGCGTTTGGGTTGGTTCAATTGCGGGAAGCGTTGGATGATTTACATCAGGAGAAGAATGTTCGAGCGGTTATTTTGACGGGCAGTCAACATATTTTTTGCAGCGGCACAGATTTAAAACAGCTGCAAAGTAGTTTGGATTCAGAACAGATGTTATCTGAGCACCAAGATACTGAGTTACTCGCTGAGTTGTTGATGGCGATGCTGCGGTTTCCCAAACCGATCATTGCGGCTTTGAACGGTCCTGCTATTGGATCTGGATTAGCACTTGCCTTAGCTGCCGATTTCATCATCGCCACCGAGACAGCGACGTTACAATGTCCCGAAATTCATCGCGGGCTCGTGCCTGGGTTAACGCTAGGATTACTTGATTTCCGGATGGGAGGTTCAATCGCGGCGCGGTTTGGATTGCTGGGTGCCGCGATGACACCCACAGAAGGGAAGCAGCTTGGTCTGGTTCACGATATCGTTGACGAGGAATTGGTCTGGGCACGTGCTCACCAATTGGCAGTCGACCTCGCGCACGGGTCGGCTCAAGCGCAACAGATGTGCAAGAGGTTGCTAAACGAGACGATTGCCGAGCGTCTGGAAACTACACTGACACTCGGCGCAGCGATGGTTGCCGCTAGCCGCACAACCTCTCATGCCACCGAGGGCATCAACGCCTACCTAGAAAAACGAAGCCCCGAGTGGGATTAGGGTTGTTATGCACCCCCCATCGACAACCGCTAAAGATTGTTCCGGACGCGTATGGGGTAACGTAATTCGTTATAATCAAAGTTGATAAGGTTCTTTTCCCCGTTGTTTTCTGTTGCTGGTAGGTGTTCCGTTTTGATGCACTCTTCGTTTGATTTTGCCAGTCCTTCTCGTCGCCGGTTTCTTGCCACCGCCGCACTTGCATGTGTTGCTAGCCCCAATGTTAGAGCGGCTCCAGCAGAACCTCGTAACGCCATGACGCTTGGTTTCAGCACCTATGGTGCACGTGGTATCACGACAGAACAAGTGCTCCCGATACTTTCGGTAACTGGCTATGACGCTGTTGAATTGACAGCCACGAAAGGGTTCGACGCGGCACCGGAAAATATGTCGACTGCGCGCCGCCGCCAAGTTAAACGTATTCTCTACGATACAGAATTAGTTCTAACGTCATTGATGGAACACACCGTGCCAGCAGATGAGGCGAAGATCAACAGCGGCAATCTTAAGCGGATAGAAGCGGCGTCTGAGTTAGTGCGAGATTTAACCGAGAACAAGCATTGTGTCATTCAAACGGTTTTAGGTGGTGGTGATTGGGACAAGCGCAAAAATCTGTTGGTGGAGCAGGTTGGCAAATGGGTAGAAGTTACGACGAAATATGACGTGACCTGTTGTATCAAACCACATCGAGGTGGTGGTATGTCGAATCCGGCACAAGCACTTTGGATCATACAACAATTAGGCAATCCACAGCGGTTACGTATGGTTTATGATTTCAGTCACTATATTTATACGGGACTGGAGTTGCAGTTAACAGTTGCACAAGCGGTATCCAAAACCGCACATGTGGCGGTGAAAGATACCATCAAAAATCCAAAAGGTGGGTATCAGTTCAAACTACCCGGTTCAACTGGCGCAATTGATTTTGCGTTGTTAATAAAGTTACTCTTTCAGGGTGGATATCGTGGTGATATATCGTGCGAAGTCAGCAGCATGTTATGGCGTCAAGCGGGGTACGATCCGCGACAGGCAATTCGCACCTGTTACAAAAACATGTCTCTAGCGTTTGAAAAAGCAGGTGTGCCGCGGCCTGAATAAAATCTACTTGGTGGATGGATGTTCCATTCCGCGTTCCAATACAAATCTCGTAGAATGATTTGTAAGGCATTTAGCATGCCGATCATTAATATAAGGGTCACGATGAAAAATCAGAATCGAAATGATAGCCGCCGCTGTTGCCTACTGGCGCTGACCTGCTTGGTGTACATCACGAGTACAGCGTTCAGCGGCATTTCGTGTATGGCGCAGGGGAATCGAGAGGCAATTCTTGCCGAGTTGTCGGACGAATATATCCCCGGGCTGCTGGCTACTTATAAAGATACTCACGGGAATGAAGCCAAGCGAGTTGATGCGATCGTGTCATTTCAATGGGCGCAACAATCTCCAGATACGCGATTAGTGGGGACACAGTTCGAGGCTACGTGGAAAGGATTTTTGTTTTTCCAATCGGTTGGAATTCATACTATTTCAATGGATTGCCAAGGTGAAGTGGAATTGGAGTTCCAGGGACGCACGGTGAGTGTGCGAGATGAAAAATCTGGATTGGTGTCAACTGGGCCAATAGATATGCAATTCGGCTGGCACCCAATCACGATCCGTTATAAATCAACGGCGGATCAAGCGATGTTAAAGCTCTATTGGCAAGGTCCCGCTTTTCAGTTCGAGCCAATTGGTTATCAGTTTCTGTACCACGCTCCTGACAAATCTGCTAACGGCCTGTACCGCCGCGGTGAACACTTGGCCCACGCACTGCGGTGTGCAAGTTGCCATTCTGAATTGAAGATTGACGCGACGTTGGGCTCAGCACCAGCTCTGAATCACATGCGTGATTACCTTAAATCCGCTTGGGTTGTCCAGCGCCTGCAACGTAAGATTCCTAGCGATGACGATGCCGTACAATTTGGCAGTCGGATGCCAGCATTTGGGTTTACGGCCGAACAAGCCAAAGCCATTACGGCATATCTTTTTCAATCCTCGACAAACCCTAAGCCCAACGGTGAATTAGCCTTAGAGGGTAATTCCAAGGCGGGAAAAACGGTGTTTGCGTCCGTGGGATGTGTGGCTTGTCATCAAGCTGACGGATTAGGAAAATCGACGTTGTTTGACGGAGGTGAATTAGATGATATTGCTCAAAAGCGCAGAGAGGATTTTTGGCAAGTTTGGTTTGAAAACCCAGAGAGAGTAAATTCTCATCACCGCATGCCAACGGTAGATTTAACGGCGACACAGCGCAGCGATGTTATTGCCTATTTAAAGGGTTTGGCTGACGATGCGAGCGAATTAGATATACCGCAATTTGTCTTTGACGAACCGTTGGCGGAGAAAGGCAGAAAGCTCTACGACACACATGGTTGCGCTAGCTGTCATGAATCTAAGCCGATTAAGACTACCGTAGTTTTTGATGTTGCGAATCTAACTAAAACTAGTTGTATGGACACGCCCAACCCAGCGAAACAACGCCCTGGGTATTCGTTGTCAGCTGATAATAAAGCAGCGTTAACGTTGTTTTTGCAACAGATGAAGTCAGCGACTGCCGATTCAACGCAGTCATTGTTAGTCACGCAAAACAATTGTCTCCAGTGCCACGCGCGGATGGATGCCAAAGGCCTCGCAGAACATCTACCGGATATTGGCAAACAGGTTTCTGAGTTGTCGACTCTGTTTGCAGCATTAACCCCTCCGTCCTTAAACAGTGTTGGTGATAAATTACATGATAAAGCACTACATGAGGCGATCCAACGTAAAACAACTGTACGGCGACCGTGGCTGAAGGTTAAGATGCCTAAGTTTGGTTTTACCGACGAGAGGTTGCATGAGATTTCACAATGGTTTGTGGAAAAAGATCGCATCCCAAGTCAGTTTTTAGATTGGCTCGATACGGTATCGCCGGCGTCCGCCCAACCAACTACAGAAGAATTACAGA
The DNA here is from genome assembly GCA_012965455.1 of Planctomycetaceae bacterium. Classification (GTDB taxonomy): domain Bacteria; phylum Planctomycetota; class Planctomycetia; order Pirellulales; family Pirellulaceae; genus UBA721. The sequence goes on from DTSG01000340.1 coordinate 7,207, forward strand.
CGGCAGGGGCACGATTAGTAACGACTGATGGTTTTGGGTGTACCAGTTGCCACCAAATCGGCAGCGTGCAGGCCCCACAGGCCCCTTTACATGCTAGAGGTCCCGATCTGTCGCTGTTGGATTCGCGGATTCGCAAGATTTGGTTTTCTCGCTGGGTGCAAAATCCCGCTAGAATCGTGCCGCGAATGGAAATGCCCTCGGTTCAGATTTCTGTACGAGGTGTGCTTGAAAATCATCTTCCCAATCAACTTGAAGCCGTTTGGAAGGTTCTAAATACGCCAGGCTTCGAACCTCCCAAACCCGGCGCTGTGCGTATTGCTCGACAAACAGGCGTGCCACAACACCACGCGAGTGTTCAGCTCCTAACGGATGTACTGATACATCGAGACCAGCAATATATCAAACCCGCGTTAGTCGGCATGAGAAATCGGCACAACCTGTTATTTGATATGCAACAGGGGACAATGCTGGGGTGGTGGCAAGGTGACATCGCGCGGCAACGAACCAAGGGGAAAGTATGGTACTGGGAAACCGCTGGCGCAAGTTGGGGAACCGTGAATTCGAGCGGCGACCTATCTGCGATTCCCGATTTGCGATTGCAATTGGCAGACGGGCAATTGATCGCCCCTAGTGCTGTTGGCCAGTTTGCCACGGAATTAGATAGCTGGCAACAATTGTCAGCTGGATTGCGGATCCGCCAGCGCTATCGATTTAAAATCGGTGACCGGATGTTAGTGGTTGTGGTTACGCAGGAGTTTAGTGAATTATGGCCTGCCGAGGGTAGCAGTACGAATAACACTCGGTCCGGTATTCAACGTAAGTTGTGGTTTGATGGTGTTCCTGCCAATGCCAGCATGGTCGTAGGACTTGGACATCAGAGCTTGGAGGTTACGGAATTTTCCGATCATATACGATTGGTGGAACCCGGCGCAGCTGGGAGGCAATGGATTGAGGTGGCTTTTGCCGACGCCAAAGTACAAGAGTCCAAGGAAGATGAAACAATTTATCAATCGGTTCGCTGGAAAGGTGGCGGTGATGAAAATCCTTTGACGTTTAAATATTTAAGCAACGTCAACGTTGATCGGTTTCCTGTGGTGTTGCCAGAGTTTCCTGGCTTAGAGGTCCAATCACTGGAGATCATTCCTGGAGTGAAGGCTGTAAGGTTACCGTTTTTTGATGAGTTTATGCCCACAGGTATCGCTTGGGATCCAGCCGGACGGCTGATAATGACTTCACTCAAGGGTCGCGTGTGGCAAGCGGTTGATACAACCGCAGATGGTATCGAAGATCGTTTAAGTGCTTTAACTGACGAATTGGCGGCGCCCTACGGCGTGCATGCGTCACGAGATTATATTGACGTCATCAACAAGTATGCCCTGTTACGGATGTACGACGTCGATCATGACGGCATACATGAAAAGGTGGAGACATTGGCGTCGGGTTGGGGGCACACGGCGGACTATCATGACTGGGCGGTCGGTGTGATTCCTGACGGCAAGGGTGGATACTATATTTCGACTCCCTGTCAGCAAGATGACAGAACGCCAGCAGGCGCGGCGCTGCGGGGAAAAGTGCTACAACTGGTGCCACGTACGCCATCACGGGAAAACCCCCATCGTTTTAGTGTGAAAATTGTTACCAGTGGTCATCGATTTCCAATGGGCATTGCGCGTAATCATGCCGGTGAGATGTTTGTGACAGACAATCAAGGCAACTATAACCCGTACAATGAACTGAATCATATCCGTGCGGGAGCTCATTTCGGATTTGTCAACAAAATCGATCGCCAGGGTGGCCCTCGTCCACCGCTGGCAGCACCGGCGATTGACATTCCCCATCCGTGGACCCGTAGTGTCAATGGAATTTGCTTTTTGGAAACCCCGCGTGCTTTATTACAAAGTGGCAGCGAGCCGGTGTTTGGCCCGTTTGAGGGTCACCTAGTCGGATGTGAATACGACACGCGTCGTTTGATACGGATGAGTTTACAGAAAGTTGGAGATACATATCAGGGGGCCGCATATCCGTTGACACTCGAGAAGCCAGCAGCTGGCGAGCCATTATTGGGACCGCTAGCGGTTGCAGTTTCTCCTCGGGGGCACCTATATGTTGCCTCGATTCGTGACAGCGGTTGGGGTGGGGCAAACAATATTGGTACCCTTGCGAGGATGGAATTCCCGGGGGACTTACCAGTTGGAATTGCTGAGGTCACGGCCACTGCGACAGGCTTCAAAGTCCGTTTCACGAAAGCTGTGGATGCGAAACGAGCGGTGGATATCACAAATTATACGATCCAATCTGCGACCCGTGATTCCACAACGTCCTATGGTGGAGATGACCGAGATCGGCGGAGCGAGAGAATTACTGCTGTGCGAGTTTCCGCTGAAGGTCGAGTTGTACATGTATCTCTTGCTGAGATGCGAGCAGGATTCGTATACGATATTCGTATTCGCAATTTGACGCTAAATGACAGCACGTTTTTTCCAGCAGAAGCATACTATACGCTTAGAAAAGTCCCCGCTGAGTAGCCGCGGGTTCAATACATTGCGGGTCATCATTGGCAACTTTGTTGACATGCCGAGAGACCGCTGTCATTTCAAAGGATGTCATCTCATTGGAATTACTGGGATCCACTAACAGGGATTGCAGCCTTTTTAATTGGCTGTCGTCATCCGCTAGCCAGCGGTCGTAATCATCAGGATTTAGTATGACGGGCATGCGATGGTGTATTGCCGCGGCGAATTCATTCGCCTCAGTCGTGATGATTGTCGTGGAGTGCCAAGGTTGCGGAGTGTCTTGTCCCGCTGCCGCTGCCGCAGATGCTTGAGGAGGAGTCCAGCTTTCCCACAGGCCCGCG
>DTSG01000341.1 GCA_012965455.1 Planctomycetaceae bacterium
AGAGGCTTAACATTAGCCACAGCGAACCACATTTGAGGAGGGCGAGTTTCGCCATCATAGCGACTACTGCGAGCGTAGGCTTGTGTTAAAACTAAGCCTCGAATTAACCGAGTTAAATCGTATCCATGGTCACTCATATCCTGTGCTAGAAAATCCAATAACTTCGGATGGCTCGCCGGATTACTGGGGTGCATTTGATCCAGTGGCATCACCAACCCAAATCCGAACGTACGATACCAAAGACGGTTAACAATCGACTTGGAAAAATAGCTGCGATCATCCCCACGCAATGCGATATCCAATAATTGAGCACGACGACTGTACTGCGGAACTGGTACCGGCTGCTTGTCTTTTGCTAATTGTTCCAGTTGCTTTTTTTCCGCTTTTTGTTTTTCTGCATCAGGCGATGTCCACTGCGGTTCTTCAATGGCCTTGCCCGAAAGAAACATCATTTGCGCATCTAACTGTTCGCCATCCGTCGTTTGATACTTCAGCGCCCCGTATTCACGTTCACCAACAAATTCACCGTTCTCAAACAAGCGATTGAAGAACGACTTCATGCCATAAAAATGAGCTTGCGTCCACTCGATAACCAATGGGTGGTCGTGGCACTTAGCACAACTAATATTAACCCCAAAAAACAAACTACTTGTCGCGTTGGTAAGGTTATCGAGATCCCTCACGCGTAGCTTCACAAACTTCATCGCTTGGCGTTCCAATTCATCCTCGTAATCGCCCAACAACATCGCGCGAAACATCTGGTCCCAACCACGACGCTGCGTGACCGCCTCTTCCAAATAACTTTGCAATTCATTGTTGCCTGCTGGCGATAGCAGCAAATTCAAATCATAGGCCAAGTGTTTTTGATACGCCGGCGATTGCAACAATTGGTCAACCATCTGTTCCCGCTTGTCACTGTCCTCTGACGTAACATATCGATCCACTTCTGCTGATGTTGGTATGCGGCCAATTAAATCTAGTGTTGTCCGCCTCAGTATGTTGTAATCGTCTGCCACGGGAGCGGCTGCAATGTTCACTTGCTGCATCTTCGCATCTAACAACGAATCAACGACGTCTTGAATCAGAGTTTCACCGTGAACCATCGATAATGGTACAAATCCAAGGGCGAGCAAAATAATTGATTGAGACAATCTCATGAGAATTCTCAGCCGCTGCAATCAAAATTACAATCCAGAAACAACGCTAGTGGTTCTGAGTTGATTGATTGAGTTATGTAATGGGAAGGTTTTCTTGAGGTAGGACAAATTGATCGGTGCCAGTGAAAAATATCAGCATCAGGTCAACTTGCTCAATACTATTATCACAAAAAACGGAGCTAATGCAAAGACCGCAGTAATATTTTCGCAGATTCTCCTGTTTTGCTTCATTCAGCCCCTTGAGGATGTCTGAAATCGCCGTCATGATGGGGTCTTAACAATTTATTAAAGACCTCCATGGGTGAACCATTTCCCAGAATTGCGATGCGGGAATTACCCAGCAGATACCAGACAATAGACTGGCTTCTGTTTTTATTAGAATTTTAAGGAGACATCGTCATGGCACACTATACAGGTGCAAAAGCCAGAGTTAACCGTCGTTTAGGAACTTTGGTGTACGAAAACAGCGGAGCTGTCCGCGCATTTGACCGACGACCTGCCCCTCCGGGTATGCACACTCGCCCCCGCCGTCTTTCCAACTATGGATTGGCACTGCAAGAAAAACAAAAGATCAAGCATTATTATGGGCTTGGTGAACGCCAACTACGCCGTTACTTTACAGGGGTCAGCCGCAAATCAGGCAACACCGGTGAACTCCTGCTACAAATGTGCGAACGCCGTTTGGACAATGTAGTACGTCGCGCTGGCTTCGCTCAAACTCGACCGCAAGCACGACAAGGAGTCGTCCACGGACACTTCCTAGTCAACGGTGTTCGTACCGACAAACCATCTTACCAAGTTCGTCCTGGTGACATTGTCACCGTCCGACGTCGCAATAACATCTTGAAACTCTACCAGGGCGTAACATCCTTGTCTGAAGGTGAACCCGTTGAATGGCTCGCATCAGATACAGAAACGTTGCGAATTACGGTTCAAGGCAACCCTGGACCAGCGGACATTAGCTTGCCCGTTGACGGAAACATGGTTGTTGAATTTATGTCGCGTTAAGGTTAATCGATGCATTCTCGAGTCGTTATACTTGGCGGAGGCCCCGGTGGCTATGCTGCTGCGTTTTTGGCGGCTGACCAAGGTCTCGACGTAACGCTTGTAGAAGCAAACCCACATCTTGGGGGTACTTGCTTACTGCGGGGGTGCATTCCGTCCAAAGCGTTGCTACACGTGGCTCACGTTATTGCCCAAGTGGACGATCTATCCGCGAATTGGGGCGTTCAATATGACGCACCAGTAATCGACCTCGCAGCACTACGCCAACGCAAGGACAGCTTGATTTCTGCGCTCGCCGACGGTCTTGCGCAACTTGCAAGTCGCCGCAAGGTCCGAGTGATCCAAGCGCGGGGGTCGTTTGTGAACTCCACGACCCTGCAACTTGAAGGCAATGATGAATCTATTGCCGATGATCACACTTTGACGTTTGATTATTGCATTGTGGCCACCGGTTCTTCCGTGGCTGTACCGACAGTCTGGCAAACAGATTCCCCGCGCGTCATGACCTCGGACGAAGCATTGCAGTTGTCAGAGATACCATCATCGCTGCTTGTTATCGGCGGTGGCTATATCGGACTGGAACTCGGCAGCGTCTATGCACAACTCGGAGCACAAGTTTCCATTGTAGAA
>DTSG01000342.1 GCA_012965455.1 Planctomycetaceae bacterium
CGATTGGGCGGAGGATTGACCATTCGTGATTTTAAAGCTCTGGGTTGGGAGTTGTCCAGCAAATGCTTTCTCAAGTACAAGCATCAACGTTTGCTGTTCATCTATACTCGCATCAACTCGCCAACCTTGCGCAGAACCGCTAAGTTCGATGCTGGTGACCGTAAGTTGTAAATCCTCGACGCCATTATCAACCGCGGCTGATTTAATTTTAGCTTCCACATCATCGGCAGTTTGCACACTGTCATCGATTGAGAAAATGGCGGACGTGCCACCGGCGAGATCAATAGCAAGCATGTCTTGACCTCGTTGCATGGTCACAATAACTGCAGCAACGATGATACATGCCGAAGCAATACCCATGATTTTGCGTAAACCAAGGAAGTTGATATCCCGAGACACTAAGCGGAAATTTCGAAATGCCCAACTTGAGCTTTTCAATAGTCCTAATCGCTCTGATATTTCAAAGAAGCCACGCGATGCATAAATCGCTGTGAACATACTCATGATGATTCCGAGGATCAAAGTAATCGCAAAACCGCGAATCTGATCCGTACCAATTGCATACAACAACACCGCTGTAATCAACGTGGTCAAGTTTGCATCAACAATCGTAATCGTTGCTCGCGAGAATCCATTGCGAATCGCTTGCCTAATCTTCGATCCGTCCGCTAACTCCTCACGTATACGTTCAAAAATAAGCACGTTTGCGTCAACGGACATCCCGACCGTTAGAACCAAACCGGCGATACCTGGCAGCGTAAAGGAGGCTCCAATCATCGCCATCAAAGCGACAATCAAGACAACATTGAATACCAATGCGAAAGCAGCAATTAGTCCCGGAATACAGCAATAATAGAGAACAATGAAAATCAATACAGCAGCGAACGAGATCAGAATCGCTGTCGTTCCAGCTTCGATCGTCGCAGCACCTAAGGTGGCGCCCATTTTGTTCTCACTTTCGGGTTCCTTAGTTAAGGTGCCCGGTAGCTTCCCAGCTCGTAATATTCCGACTAGAAAATCAACTTCCGCTCGAGAAAATTTACCCGTAATTTGACCGCTAACGGAAATCCGAGAATTGATGGTGGCGGCGGATAGCAATTTATGGTCGAGTACGATTCCCAGCAAGTTACTGGTGTTGTTACCTGTGAAGGTTCCAAACTTACGTGAACCAGTACTGTTCATTGTAAACGATACACAAGGTGAACCAGTTTGGGTGTCAATATCAGAGCGAACACTAGCTAGGTCATCACCGGTTGTACGTTCAGTTTCAGGCGGTGCAACCATCAATACTTCGATGTGGGTAACACCAATGGCTTGAACTTGTTGTGAAAACAACACATCTGATTCAACAAACTTAAACGCTGCACGGACAGCCGTTTCTTGCGGCGAGCTTGAAAATGCTTCCCCGTCCACGAGAATGCGTTTTTCATCTTCACCATCAACATAGGTAACACGTCGAATGAGCGAACCGCCAGAAGCGTTGTATTCATAGTTACCGTCTGTATTCTTGGAGACTGCCACCCATGTTCCCAATACCTCGGTACGATCGTCCGCAGCCACAACAAGATTGGTCTTCAACTCAACGGAAGATTCCGCCTGAGTGTGCAGTTTAGAATGTTTGCTGGCGTTCGCCAAAATCAAAAACTCCAATGCTCCGGTATTGGTAATAATATCTTTAAGTTGCTTGATTTCAGCTGCATCTGCGTCGGGTACAACGATTTCGACATGCGTATTATTACCATAGGCACGTAATACCAATTCCTTAGCACCACTTGGATTCAAGCGGCGACCTAAAGCACTAAGCAGGGCATCCATATCGCTATCGGTTAACGAAGATTGAACAGATCCGTCAGCATCACTAACTGAATCAAAATCGATCGCATAGATCAGATTGACGCCACCAGACAGGTCGACACCGCCTTTGATCAGACCATTATGGTAAGCTGAGTTACAATACAACACTCCAAAAATGACACTCGTTGCAACAATCGCCAATCGCCAAGCTTGTTCGGGTGCATTGATGCGTCGGTTTTCCGTAATGGTTCGCGAAAGTAGATACAAGCCACTGAACACAGCAATGATTAATCCAATATATCGAAATGCTGGTTGAGCACTGAATTCGGCAAACAGGTTCGGTAATCCACCCAGCAACAAGCCAAACACAAAGGTGCCGAACATTGCACCCCAGTTCGGGTCGCTAACCTGCGCCAAACTCTTGACCTTAGCACTGATTGCCTTGTGTTGACCAATGTTAACTAACACAGCTCCGACGAGAGCTAATGCAAATACAATCACTGCGTTGGTTTCGTTGGTTTCTGCAGCACCATCTGCCAGACCCAGCAGAGGAGTAAGAAAGGTCGCTAAAGTTGCCAAAAGATTCATTTCAATCTGTTCCGGTTCAATAGTTGTTTTTATGTATGTCGCTTACTTATATTCAAGCTGATAATTTAATTCTCGTCCGACGCTTTGTCGTCATCGCTACTTACAATTTGACCGATCGCTTCACGAACGATCCGTATCCGCGATTGTGTTTCTGAATCGGTTTCAATGGTGACATGACTTATCGCTTCATTGCCTTTATCATCAGTCGTATTCTCGATATGGACGACCGTCCCACACAATCCACCAATGGTGGTGATTTCACAATACATTGTGAGATCATCCATTTTTTGCGACTGTTGCTTCCGTCGTTTACGCGACCGGCGGAACATCATAAGGTAGAACACAGCTAACATGCCGAACATCATGATCATAAAGCCAGTATTGTCTGCAGGCGCATCCCCATTTTC
>DTSG01000343.1 GCA_012965455.1 Planctomycetaceae bacterium
CACCGCATTGGCAAGATTGCAAACCCCAGCGCTGCTCTCATCAACAATTAGTGGCAAAAACGATTGCTGGGATTGTGGCAATTCATCGCTAGCTATATTCACACAGCCAAACCATTCAACCAATGTTTGATAAATTGATTCAGATTGCAACATCCGCTGGCTACGTGAAGATGTAACTTGAGACGCTGGCGCTAGTATCGATGCAAACATCGGCACATGTAACTGCTCGCTGTACAACGCCGCGTGTTGATAACCGACCGTGCCATGTTGACCTAAAGGTATTGCCCGCGCAGCGGTCACAATCAATAAGATCGGCTCGGACGGAGGCCGCAGAGAATAGTCTTCGAGAGCACTATACAGCGCTGCGAAACAAGTATCCGCCACACAGACTTGAGCAGCATAAGGATGACTAACTTGGAGCTGCTCATCCGGCTCCAAGGGTTGCTGCTGATGAGCCAGCGGAGGCGCCGTCACGGTGCTCGCTTCCGGATCCTCGTCACCGCGAAACATCTCACGCAATTCAACGGGAGCGTCCCAGCATTTACCGAGACTGTCGGCATGAATCCACAATAAGTCTTCTTGGTCCGCTGCTGCCGTCGTTTCTAGCCAATGCAATACTTCACCAAAGAAACCTGCCATTATCGTGGATTCAATATCGGCAGCCGATTGCACATTATCAGTAAGCGGAACGTGAACCTGTTGTGTAAAGGCAGCGCAACAGGGCAGCTGCAACAGTTGCGCGCTGCTTGAAATCAAAGTGCTCGTTGCACCTTTCTCGGTCAGTTGGTCCAATAACGGAACTCGACTGGGCCCAGCAATAACGGGATGTTGCCCCCGCAAGAAACTCGCATAGATTTCCGCAATATCGGTGCTGCTAGCAATCATCGATTCGGCCAATAACGAACAGGTCCCTAGTTGGTTAAATCCGGGCGTGGGAATCCAAGTGTTGCCATACGGACCTATATATTTCGCCGATAAGTGGTCTAAAACCAAAACGATTGCTCTTGCCATGGGATTTAATGTACCAGAGATTTGAAATAACTGCTTTTCCGACAGTGGTGGTTTCTGCCTGTTCCGATAGAATATAAAAGTGTTTTCTTTTCTTGAGTTTTCTAAATCATGCAATTAACTAGTACACTTCTTGTAGCAACCGCCAAAATCATAAGTGGCTACACGATACGGTGGGTTGATTGTCTGCCAGACACGTGCCAACGTATCTACTTTGCGAACCACACAAGTCATCTCGATGCACTTGTATTATGGGCTAGCCTACCTCGCGAAATACGCGAACTCACAAGACCCGTCGCTGCTAAAGATTATTGGGAAAAAGGCTGGTTGCGACGGCACATCGCCAAGACATTTAATGCCTTGCTGATCGACCGCAACGAAGTTAAAGTGCACCAAAGTCCAATCGATTTGATGATTCGAGAGATGAAAGATTGCTACTCCTTGATTATTTTCCCCGAAGGGCGTCGTAATCCTGCTGAAGAAATGATCAAATTCAAAAGCGGTCTATTTTACCTAGCGAAAAAACGACCCGATTTAGAATTAGTTCCTGTATATTTGGATAACATGAGCCGAGTATTACCACGTGGTGAAATTCTACCTGTCCCCTTATTGAGTCACATTACTATTGGTGCACCGATTTGGTTGGAAAAAGGCGAGACAAAACATCAGTTCCTCGATCGCGCCCGTACGGCCATTATCAACCTCAAAGATTGTTAAGGACAGTATAATAATCTGATGCTTAACTTATTCCATCAATTTCTGTGGGCCTTTGTCGACGTTAAACGCGTGTTGAACCTGCCATTTGATGAACCAACCGCTTGGCTCATCGCGACAGTGATGTTGCTGCTGATCCTCGCCTCGGCTGCCGGCAAACTGCTTGACGGTACTTCCGAACAACGCCTTAACACCGCTATCGTTCGCTCGTTTAATCAACGCATCCGTTCGTGGTGGCTCATGTCAGCCGTGCTGATCGCCGGTTTGTTCATTGGCGAACATGGAACGGTCGTTCTCTTCGGCTTGATCGGCTTCTGGGCTCTCCGCGAATTCATTACCATGACGCCAACTCGACGCAGTGATCATCGAACACTGTTTTGGGTTTTAGTTGTCTTTACGCCATTGCAGTTTTTTCTAGTCGCTATTCAAGGCGAGCTATTCCTGATCGCGATACCAATCTACGCATCGCTCTTCATCCCCGCTCGAATTGCGATGGCGAACGATGCAAAACGTTTCTTAGAACGATCCGCAAAAATACAAATTGGCTTGTTGATTTGTGTCTATGCTCTGAGTTTTGCACCCGCCATTCTTTACCTCGATCTCGGATCCAATAAACAACCGAATGTCGAAATTGACGCTCCTGTTACAATCGAATCTGCGGCGAATGAGGCTGCCCAGAGGACATCGTGGAGTCACGTCAAAGACAGTGATGGAAATGACATCAATCGCAATAAGGGATTGTTGTTTTTCTTTGTTCTGATCACTCAACTTAACGATGTGTTGCAATACGCTTGGGGGAAACTCTTGGGCAAAAACATCATCGCCCCACGGATCAATACTAGTCGTACGTGGGAGGGTGTCATTGGCGGAGCGGCAACTTCAGCATTGCTCGGGGCCCTATTCTCCTGGGTGACTCCATTTTTGTTTTGGCAAGCTGCGATTATGGCGATTGTGATTTCGTTTATGGGCTTTGCCGGCGGGATGACAATGTCAGCCATCAAACGCGATCGTGGGGTCAAAGATTATGGCACTTTGGTACAAGGCCATGCTGGTATCCTAGATCGCATCGATTCGTTATGCTTTGCAGCCCCAGTGTTTTATCACCTCACCAAAGTATTCTTCGCCATCTAAGCACTGCCAGCAGGCAATCCGGATGGGCAGCTCATCAAGTGATAATGCAAATGAAAAACCGTTTGCCCAGCTCCAGCACCACAGTTTGTGATCACTCGATACCCGCCAGCGATTAATTCAAACTCGCGAGCTAAATCACGTATCACTAGTTGCAAATGTCCCAACAGTGATTCATCCTCGGCAGAAATATCATCGAGTGATTTGATTTCTTTTTTGGGGATAATCAAAAGGTGCGTAGGGGCTTGAGGGTTTGCATCTTCAAATGCTAAACACAGCGCGTCCTCGTAAACAATATCTGCTGGAATTTCACGGTCAATGATGCGTTTAAAGATACTCTTTTCCATTATTCAGATCCCTCTGTAGTTTTCTGATCGAGTTGCTCCAGTTGCTCCAGATCTATCGCATCGTCAGGATTCATATCTGGAATGTTTTCGTACACGGGCATCAAAAGTGATCCATCTGCATTTACCAACCCACTGTCTAGAGGCCGCGTTAGCGTCTCCATAACTCGTGACTGCATCTTTCCCCTAGCGATAGCCACGTTGACGCTTTCGATCACCGCCTGATCTGCAATCTGCAATTGTGATTGCGTCGTAGGACAGCGGAGAATGGAAAGTAATTGAGGGTGAATCATTGGAGATTTATTATTGAATTGCGGTTGATCATAGAACTGGCTAACAATATTCAGCACATTGTACTCTAATTCGCAGGCCTTAAACGCGGCAAACAAAAAAGGGACACCAGACCGCAGAATAGCGGTGGTGTCCCTTCATGTACGAGGAGAATAATCAAGTAAGAGAGAGAGAAGTAGATCGTTTTCCGTCGTATTGTGTGTGTACTGCTTTCGTTAAACTTGCACAGCGTGCACAACAAAAGGCTAATGGGTCTCGGTAGCTTCCATCGAATCAGATTTTTTGCGTTTGGAAGTGGAGCTATATGACCACTCTTTGGTCATTTCCTCGAACACTGTCGGGGTTTCATACCGAACGACCTGCGGGCCATCCGCCATGGGACCAATAAGACCGCTAAGAATTGGAAGACCACGGAGCGTTAAATCCGTACTACAGTCGTCCATGCCAATTTGGTTGAATTCTTTTGTAAGTGCACGTTCACTAAGAAAGTCACTCATTAGTAAAGAATCCTTCGGTCCACTGGAAACTACTCGAAATGTTTTATTCATCGTTTTATCCACATCAAAAATACTAAATCGATTTTCGCATAACTGGAACGTTAAAAAGTTTATTGTGATGGAGCACAATTCGTCCCAGCAAAACAGACATCGACCTGCCCTGTAGCCAAACCGTAAAATAAATGCAGACGGTGATATCATGGGTACGTTTGCACAAATCGGTGCAATATGCTCGAGCGGCACACGTGGTACAACCTACATTGAAGTCTGCCCGCCACACGCCGCAGTGCCCTCTGTAACCGTCGCAACACGTCCTAACCGGACTACCTAGAACACGTATTTCCGATTATTCCGATCCTAGTAACTATTCCCAATTCAACCCACATTTCGATTATCAGAGGGCATTCATTCGCGGATTGGTCGGACAATATCTCGCTGACTTCGCAGTTGCTCAACAATGGCAGTGTTGGCTTCGGGAAAAGCCAACTCAGCAAGCTGCTCCCGATCGACCCAACAAAACGGCTGGTTTAGAGCACACGAAGTTGTCTGTGGCTCACAAGCGATAAAACTCAGCTGCAAATCACCATGTTTATAAGAATGCTCTACTGTCAAATAACGACCAACCGCAGCCACAGTAACACCAGTCTCTTCGAAACACTCGCGTACAGCCGCCTCTAAATCCGATTCCCCCGCTTCGATTTTACCGCCAGGAAACTCCCAAAAACCAGCAAGAACTTGATCTTGGGACCGTTGCCCAACAAGAAAACGATCACCGTTTTTTACTACGGCGATCGCTATTTTGGTTGGTTTCGTCATGATGCTAGACCTGTGACTTTACGATTGCTGCTGCAGCTCTCGTACTTTGTCTAGCAAACGACCGGGAGAGCCCATTGCGTTGTAGCCGCCGTCGACATGCAGAATCTCGCCGGTAATTCCATTGGCACAATCCGAGAGCAAGAAAGCCCCAGTCCGGCCAACTTCTTCGTGTGTAATGTTCCTACATGTAGGTGCGATATCTTGATACATCGCAAGCATTTCACCCACTCCAGCAGCTGAGCCAGCAAGAGTTTTTAAGGGGCCAGCACTCAGTGCATTGACTCGAATCCCTCGTGGGCCGAGATCATACGCTAAGTACCGCATCGACGCGTCTAGGGCTGCTTTGCAAATGCCCATCACGTTATAGCCAGGCACACACTTTTCACCACCAAAGTATGTCATCGTAGCAATCGCACCACCATCGTTCATGATATGGCGGGCGGCATTTGCGACAGCGATCAAACTGTAGGCACTGATTTCCATCGCCATGTTAAAACCAGCGCGGCTCGTTTCAATAGTATCACGCGACAAGTCTGCGCGATCGGCATAGGCAATCGAGTGTAACAAAAAGTCGATCTTGCCGAATTCAGCTTCCGCGGTTTTCATGACCTCAGCAATGTTCTCATCGTCTTGCACATTCAAAGGAACCACAAACTTGGTTTTCTCAGGATACTGATCGGTACACTTGGTAACGCGACGACGATTCTTGCACTTTTCGTCACCCGGTGGGTCCGGCAAGTGTGTAAATCCAACTTCGCCGCCGGCGTCCATAATCGTTTTAGCAATTGCCCAGGCAATCGAACGATTATTGGCAACACCTAGAACTAAACCTTTTTTCCCGTCGAACATTCCCATCCGTTGTTTCCCTTACTTATTATTTCTATTGCAATAACAATCAACTTCGATTGTGCATTGATAGGCTTTATACGTTAGATAGAATACCTTGAAACCACGAAAAACGGTAGGGAGAACCTTGATTTTAGGAGGAAACGCAACGGAACGAGCGGCCACAGGGGGACAGCCCCTACGGTTTGTTTTTTAGAGATGCTGTCGAGCGTTACGCACCAGCTGAACCCCGTATGACCGTTAGAGTCGTTACGACTGCGGGGTTTCTTTTGCATTTATCCCCCGGCCCAACGTGGCCGCTCGTCGACCCTAAAATGGTGTCGTTATAATACAGCCATGGCTGGAATACGCGACATCTTATCACTACCTTTGGTTTACCGCACATGGCAAGCGCCCTTTGCGCAAGGCAAGATGAAACCGATCCTGAAAACCACCGATCTAACGAAGATCAAACGCGTATTAGATATCGGCTGTGGCCCTGGAACCAACGCACCGTTTTTTTTGAATAATCGATATCTTGGCTTAGATATCAACCCACGATACATTCGCAATGCCACCGACCGCTATGGCTCCAAATTCACCGACAAAGGTGAATTTAAAGTCCAAGATGTGTGCCACTATGAACCACCACACAACGAACAATACGATTTTATATTACTGAACAGTTTCTTACACCACATTGACGATGACAACACGAACACAATTCTAGATAGCCTCCACAATATTTTAGATCCCAATGGGTACATTCATATTCTTGATTTGGTATTACCCCAGCGATTTTCAATCCCTCGCTTTCTAGCCAAAGCCGATCGTGGTGATTTTGCTAGACCCTTGGACCGCTGGCAAGAAATATTTTCAAACCACTTTGAACTCGTTCAATTCGAACCTTTTCCATTAAAAATGCTCGGCATTTCCTTATGGCAAATGGTCTACTTTAAAGGCAAGTTGAAGAGGACTGCATAACATGAACAAAACTCCCTGCCTAACCGTTGCCATACCTGTCTACAACGAACAAGATGTCATCGAAGAATTGATTAACCGTGTCGCGCAAGTCCTTGATGCGATACCAGGCGGTCCACATCAAATTGTCATCGTTGACGATGGTAGCCACGACGACACAGCAAAACTATTGTCCCAAGCAGTTGCAGTCGACCCGCGAATCGTTGCCGTCTCCTTCTCGCGAAATTTTGGCCAGCAGCCAGCATACGCCGCGGCGCTTGAATACGCCGAGGGCGACGCCGTGGTATTGATGGACGGCGATCTACAAGACCCGCCGGAACAAATACCCGCGTTACTTGCGCGCTACAACGAAGGCTTTGATGTCGTTTATGCGGTCCGCGTGAATCGCAAAGAGAACATCTTGAAACGAACCTGTTACAACTTATTCTACCGCCTGATTAAGCGACTATCCAAAACTACTTTGCCGCGAGACAGCGGTGACTTTTCCATCATTAGCCGCCGTGTTGCGGACCTCTTAGTCCGTGACGCCGATCGTCATCGTTACTTACGAGGTATTCGTAGTTGGGTGGGATTCAAACAAACTGGCATCGAGATTGAGCGCGCACCGAGAGCGGGCGGTGATACAAAATATACGCTCCGTAAACTATTTCGCTTAGCAGCCGATGGGATCTTTTCGTTTTCGTTAATTCCATTGCGACTAGCAACGCTTATCGGTGCCCTGTCTGTGTTCGTCGCTCTCGGTTTGACAGTGTTTGCGACTTGGGCACGGTTCACTGCACCTGACAAGCTGCCCGAATTTATGTCAGAAATACCCGCCGGTTTTACGGCCCAACTTGTGGCTATTTCATTCTTCGCTGGCGTCCAATTAATGTTTCTGGGAGTGGTTGGTGAATATGTAGGCCGTATTTTTGAAGAAGTTAAAGGACGACCCTCATTTATTGTTGAAAGTGTCATTGGGAATTCAGCCAAGTGCAAAGCGAATATGCAAAAAACTACCGACAGCTCTACCATCATCACTGGTGGTGGCGATCGCGAGAATCCTACATCCTAAAAACGCTCAATCGCTGGCACCAAGAAGCAACAGAAACGTTGCCTGCGACTCGAGAAATTCTGGATGTCGGCTGTGGCGACGGTCTCTTTTTCCCTGCGCTGAGCCAGTTTGGAAACGTGACCGGTGTTGAGTCGGATGCAGAAATCGTCGACCCCGCTGGAGAATTCTCCGAGAAAATTCATATTGGTCCGTTTGATGATTCCTATCAACCACACAAACAATTCCAGTGGATCACGATGCTTGATGTCATTGAGCATATTCCAGATGTAACTACCGCATTGCAACTTGCAGGTGATCTACTTACCGACGATGGCAAAGTGTTGATCACCGTTCCCGCATTTAATCTGTTGTGGACCAAACACGACGATTTCAATCATCACCAAACACGCTACACCAAACGCCTGCTCAAACAACAAACCGCCCAAGCGGGATTGAAAATCGTCAATATGCACTATTTTTATCACTGGACTTTCGCAGCCAAGTTGCTTGTAAGACTTAAAGAAGCAATCATCAACGCTCCACCAGCCAGTGCTCAAGTACCCGCGCCGTGGGTCAATAAAACTTGTCAAACAATGTGCCAAGTCGAACAGCGATTGATCACGCCACTGCGGCTCCCTTTCGGCAGTTCGTTATTCGCCATTGCTGTTCGAGCCTAGTTTCACATTAAGCAATAACTATCATGTCCAATTCACAAACTAGCTCGCCGCAGACTGCCGTAGACAAGCCGACTGTCACACGGTCCTATAAAATTGCGTTGCTCGTGACGCTCGCGGTCACGACGATCTATTTGAGTACGATGCGCAATCATGGCTGGATTGCACATGACGAAGGACTGTTAGCCCACTCGGCGGACCGAGTACTCGCTGGCGAAACACCTCATATCGATTTTCAAGATCCCTACACCGGCGGCCTCAGTTACTGGCATGCCCAAGTGTTCCGCGTGTTGGGAACATCTCTGACTTCACTACGAACTATGTTAGTCGCCGTTGCCGTTCTGGCTGTGATCGCTTGGTTTCTGATTGCTGCGAGATTCTTGCCACCCGCTAGTGCCGGTGTCGTAACACTGGTCTGCCTCGTTTGGAGCTTCCCGAACTATTTTGCTGCATTACCGTCGTGGTACAACTTAATGTTTGCCAGCTGGACGATGTGGGCAATTCTAAAATACAGCGACGAATTGAAACCACGGTTCTTAGTCGTAGCTACGTGCGCGATCGGCTTGTCTATACTTTGTAAAATTACTGGAGTCTATGCGCTCGCAGCTACCTTTTTTGCAGTTCTCTTTATCCACCTCAACCAAGACCCCGCAAGTGACGCTTCTGCCAAACACAGCAAATACAACTCTTGGCAATTAATGATCGGTGCTGGCTTGGTAGGTATCACTTACTGCACACTGCTCTTCCTTTTGGTCGGCGGTCGAGTAAGCATTAGTAACTTAGCACTCTTTTGCATACCCGGCACAATATTGATGATCGTTGTGTTTCGGCAGAGCCAGATTGCGAAAACACACTCCACATCAGTTTCGCAATTGGGACTCCACACACTGTTGATCATCGCTGTTGTCCATGTTGTGTTAATTGTCTTCTGCTATGGTTACTTCAACCAAGGGGCAATGACGGAACTTCTGCAAGGCGTGATTATGCTACCCACTGCGCGGCTTGCAGGAGCTACTTTTTCACCTCCGAGCCCCAATTGGTTACTCCTAACCATTCCCCTTGGCTTGCTGATTTACTACGATCGCCAAATACTCAAAACCGCCAAGTTGCCGGTCGTCATCACTGTTACCGTGATCGGCATAATATTAATCACCCTTGGCGGCATTCCCTTGGTCTACCGCATCGCTTTTAAAAGCGGACATCTATTGTTACCTGTGATCGTCACCGTTGGTTCGGTCATACTCATTAAGAGCCGCAGCGATTTTGTCAGCAAGGCGATTCGCAATCGGTTATTTATTCTCTTAATGTTTGCCGCGGCGTTATCATTGCTGCAATATCCGTATTCCAGTGGCATCTATTTTTGTTACACCAGTCCTTTTTCGATTTTAGCGGTTGCCGCAATCGTCACGCGAACCAAGAAATATGACCGCCAGCTCTGGGGTGGCGTTGCCGCAATTGCGGGAATATTTGCAGTGGTTTGGATCAACTTTTCTAATCCACGGACGGTTGGTGTTTTTCATCAACAAGCTAATGAAATGGTGACACTCGATCTACCCCGCGGAGGACTCAAAATTCCCGCCGTCGGGTATGATGAAATCAAGCCGACAATCGATTACCTGCAACAACACAGCCAGCCTAATGAATATATTCTGGCTGGGCCGGATTGCCCACAGTTCTATTTTTTAGCAAACCGCAAAAACCCCACTCCTCAATTTTATGACC
>DTSG01000344.1 GCA_012965455.1 Planctomycetaceae bacterium
TTATTTTTTTCAAAAGTAGTAAAAAAGTTAAGGCGCCTATCAACGATTTTGCGAAAATTAGTCCGAACGCGCCAAAATAGTTATAGATGAATGCCACGAAACACTGAAACCCCCAATGCAAATCAATCCATGATGCATTGGGATTGGTATACGTAAACAAATTCTCGGTGGGTATCCGACGTTGCTCGAGAATTAACTCACCCGTTTTAAGGTGCCACCAAATATCGCCGTTAACCAGAGCGTAGCATCCAAAGAGAAAGACGATCGCTAGGAACGGAAGGACTAGGCCCCACCAGCGGAACCCCCTTGAGTCGCTCAGGGCATGCAAATCTACAGAAATTGGGGAACTATCGTGGTCCATGAAATCCTATTGTACGTGATTGTTAAAAAGTGCTCCGAGTTTCCTGAGCTTTTCATCAGAGAGGTAGCCGTAGCGATTGACCCAGATGCGATTGTTCGACGCTCGTAATCCAACACCTAGTCGACTCATAGTGTCGTCAAGCGGACCGTAACCATGCACGAGGGCTGCGATCGGAGTGTCGCCCGCCGCTGTTTGTGCGGCAGCTATTTTTTGATGTTGCACGCGTTCGCTTGGTAGGTGTGGTTCGTTCGGTGATGGGTATTTTACGCCGGCTATATTAGAGGGGGCGGCCTCATCGGATATCTGCAGTAATTTGAATAAGGCCGACACTAGTAGCGACTCGGTTAACTGCGGATTATTCTCGTGTAATTGGTCTAGATAGAACCGCGCAATCATTGCCCAATGCATCGTGTAAAGTTTGACCGGAATATGATCCGCCAGTGGCGCTATCCGCTTATAATCCAAACCGCTGATTGTGTTAAACGGCGGTGGAAATGCATGGGGCACCAGCTGTTTGTCTTGGTGTCCGTGGGAGTCAAGTGCAACTCTTAGTCTGGAGATGTAGTTGAAGACGAGATCCTGTTTAAGAAGCAACCACTCGCGAATGGCGAAATGTGAAAAACGATCCGCGAGCATTTCCCAAGGGGTGGTTGAGTCAATGATGTCCTGTAGCAGCGAGTTAGTAAGTAGCGGCTGTGGCTTGCCGTGCAACGCATCATAAAACGACGCTATGCTCAAACGGATTGAGGTAAATGATGGACCATCTCCCAGAGCCGCAAATTCTTTGACCGCGGGCGAAAAATCCAAAAAAACACTGTCGAGTCGATAAGGGGGGTACTCAGGCCAATCCACTCGGATTCCCGTGAGGCTGGGGTATTGATTACAGAGATCCACTACTAGGGCGCAATGGTAACTGAGAATATCTTCGCTCGCTAAGGAAGCATTGGCCGCAACGCGGTTCAACGCCGGTTGTTGATTGGGCAGTAGCGGCAGGTCCTCTGGACTAGTACACGCGAACTGCACGCGATACCCCGGAGGGATTGCGGCTTGGACCTGCATGTATGTTAGCACATTGTTTTCATGGGCCAGCTTTAATGCTTCATGGATGTGATGTTGCTGCTGCTGTGTAAGTTCCGACTCAGATGGCGGTTGATATTTGAGGTGACGGTAAAGTGTCTTGCTTGGCGAAAATGCCGGCGCCGTTTGTACAAATAATTCCCGCTTTCCCCACAGCGGCCGGTCAAGCAAGCGGACGCCACCGGCGCCCGCATCAATAGGTGGTTCGCGCTGTCCGGAATGGGCTTCTGTCAGATCGGCCTGACGCATGACATAAGGTGAAGTGGTTATAGCATTTGCGTGGGCTGTTTCCACGCAATTGGATATTACTTGTGCAGCACCTTCAACTTGAAAATACTCTGGCAAAACCGTTATTCCAAGCATATAATCAGCGGAAGAGTTCATATTGCATTGACTTTGTGGGTTTTGAACAACTAATATCAAAGTTTAGTGATTCAAGGATGATAAACTTAAGTGTGTCCTGGTCGTAAACAGCTGTTCGAGGATAAACTTATGAGCATGGTTTACGACGGTTTTAGGATTCCTTTTATTGTTGTCAATATAGCGTATTGAGGAAATGTCAAATGGCAAAGTCGCGTTCGCATAGAAAAACAGATCCCCGTAATTATGTTCGTGATCTTCGTGCGGAATGTTTAGAGCCACGACGTTTGCTGGCGGCCGATGTGTTTGCATTCCAAAACCCCGCACATGCAATGGATGTGACACATGATTCGTTTGTTACACCAGCGGATGCACTCACGATCGTAAATACTCTCAACGGATTTGACTTGTTCAATGGAAAAGTGGGAGCCTATCTCGACACTAACGGTGACAGTACGGTCGCTCCCAACGATGTGATTGGCATCATTAATTTTCTTAATGGCGTAACTGATTCCGAATTGGACGCCGTCGATACAGAGTTTGAATTTGCGTCAGAATATTGCGAGGACCATTTTGACAATATTCCCGAGGGCCTGAAACCAGTTGCTCAGCAGTTTATCGATGCCACGAATGAATTTGTAAGTTCCAAAGTACTACGAGACACAGCGCTCTCGAACTTTTTGGAATTTTCTTTAGACAACAGTGCAGCAATTGTCGCTCGTTATCAGGAAATTGAAGTTGCCACAGGCGTTATTGATAAAGAGTACCGTCTAGATCTTCAGGAGCTTGGCGTCGGTTTAACTGAATTGGTCAGTGCTAATTTTCCAACGGACCCAACAAACGTAGATGAATACCCTGAGGAATATGATTTTGATCCAGATGAGTTTGACAATATTGAAGATGTGTTTGACGAGTTGTTCAATGAGATCGATGACGTCGTGGGTGAAATCGAAGTTCCAGATTATGGCGACGTCATCGATAATTTC
>DTSG01000345.1 GCA_012965455.1 Planctomycetaceae bacterium
GAAACAGCGACCGTTGTCATGGGCGAGATGTTTGATTTTTTTCAGGAATCGGCGACCAATCAAGCGTTGCTCGATGTTATTGATGTCGAGTTTGATAAGACGGTGAAAAATTCCGCGGAACCGATTCAAGGTGCAGTTTTTACCGCGACAGTTGCCTCGTCAACACGTGTCAACGGCTATCGGCAAGCCGAGATGACACTCAGCGAATCGGACACAAAAATGCCGTTGGTTTTTTCGCCTCAACTTGCACCCGAGTTCGAGCCTGACCAAACTTATTTAATCGTTGGCAGTCTGATAAGCCAACCTCGCCGTGTATTGCAGAATTATCTAGGCCTAAGCGATAGTGTAGTTGTGTTGGGTACTTATCTGCCATTGTCAGTGAACGTCGCCGATGCAGGTCAATAATATAACGCCGCATGTTCAGCGATGAAGTACTGTTAGATTACCGGGGAATTCGACACAAGCTGGTAAAAGGCTAAGTCCACATGAACAAATCACGACAATGGGTTGAGCGGCCAGTTTTGTTGGCGCATGAAATTGCCGCTCAAGTCCAGCGTGGTGAATATAGTGCTGCAAGTTGTGTCGAGCAGACGATTGCTCGCATTGAACAATTCAATGGCGACTTGAATGCGATGGTTATTGATTGTTTTGATCAGGCGCGGCTGGATGCCAAGCGGTTAGATGCATTACAAGCTGAAGGAAAAACGGCCGGACCACTGCACGGGGTACCGATCTCCATCAAGGAATGTTTCTTTGTGGCCGGTACGGATTGCACGATTGGGTTGGACCTATTTGTGGGAAAACCGTCCACCGAAGATGGACCGTTGGTACGCCGCTTGCGGGAAGCCGGAGCCATCGTGATGTGTAAAACCAATATCCCGCAGACGATGTTGTGGCATGAAAGTGTCAATCCGGTGTATGGCAGGACTAACAATCCATGGGATACGACACGGACTCCAGGCGGCAGTTCCGGAGGTGAAGCAGCGATGTTAGCTGCCGGCGGAAGTGTATTAGGATTGGGTAATGACCTTGGCGGTAGTTTGCGAGTGCCCGCTCATTTTTGCGGCATCTTTTCCTTGAAGCCAACCAATGGTCTGTTGCCACGCAACAGCAGTCGGGGGAACATGCGAGGTATGGAAGCAATGCTCGCTCAACCAGGTCCAATGGGACATTGTGTTGATGATCTAATCCGGATGTTTGATGTACTCATCGGCGATGTGCACACTGTCAATGATTTGGGACAGTCGCCGGTGGGACGACGTGACTTGCCAGCTGATCTTGGTTGTGCTGGTGCCAATATTAAAATTGGGATTATTCAAGACGATGGTTTCTTTGCCGCTTCACCTGCGATACGTCGCAGTGTCCAAGAAGCGGGCGCAGCATTAGCAAAACTGGGTGTGGAGGTGATTCCGTTTGAGGTGCCTAATGTTGAATTAATGGTCAAGTTGTACATGGGAGCGATGACCGCCGATGGTGGTTTTCAAATCCGCCATGTGCTTAAGGGCGGGCGGGTCCACAAACCGTTTGCGCGATTGGCGAAAACGGCGGGTATTCCGCGGATTTTGAGGCCCTGTATTGCGGCGGTTTTGAGGATGTTTGGCGAGCAGTACCAAGCACGATCGGTTTCCGCGACTGGGGGTTTGTCTGCGAAATGGTATTGGTTGTTGATCGATGCCATGAATCGGTATCGGCGGCAGTTTACCCGAGCTATGCAAAAACAGAATATTGATGTGTTGCTGAGCCCCTGTTTCGCTTTGCCAGCGATGTTGCATGACGACGGCGTGGATTTGATTCCCGCCGCCAGTTATAGCTTCTTGCATAATCTTGTTGGAGGTCCAGCTGGAATGGTGCCGTGGTCTATCATCGAGGAGGAGGAAGAGTCAGATCGAAAGCGAGTACGTGATAGCGTCGTTCGCAAGGCCATTGCAACGGAAACAGGAAGCGTGGGTTTACCGGTGGGGGTCCAAGTAGCAGCGTTGCCTTGGCAAGAACATCTGGTCTTGGCCGTCATGCGGAAACTCGAAGAGGCTATTCCACGGTCGCAGAAAGAGGGCAGGTCAGAACAATAACCTGACCGCTTTCCATTTTGACTTCGACCGTAATCATTGCCTGAATCTTTCCCGCTGTGGTCCCGGCTTGAAAGGCCACGGGAATGATATGTAGTTGTTTGGGTACAGGTGCGTTCGAATTCGCTGCTGGTTTGGAGTCGCTTTCGAACGAAACGCCATCATGGTTGCATCTGATTGACGTGATACTAAAGGACTCCGTTCCGCGGAGGATGAGGCGTTTTTTAATGGAATCGTCGGGCGACAATATCCCCAGAAGCAGTGCTGCTGGGCTCAGTGTGACGGGGGCTGATGCTTTACCTGAGAGTGGTAATTGGATTTCGCGATTCAAGGGATCGTTGGTGACGATGATCAAATAATCTGTTAGATATCCCACCGGGACGTTTTCTTTGAGCTCAACGACCAGCCGATATTCGACTCCACCAGCCAGTACGGTCCTCTCAAGTATTTCCACGTTGTAATGCGCTTGCTTACTGCGGACGTCCGTAATACTCCAGTCCGTGCGGCCAGCGTATTGGACGCGAAATTCCTTCTTGAACAGCAATTCAATTTTCATTTGCTGAGGCAAGTCTAAATTCGTGGTCCCATTGGTGTCCGCATTTACATTTGAAAAATCTGTTTTCTGCTATAATCCCAAACACAACGTCCAATAGTCATTTAGCCCTACAATTAGCAATCGTGCCTGCAACTCAAAAATACAATCGGATTCGCAATCAT
>DTSG01000346.1:0-2562 GCA_012965455.1 Planctomycetaceae bacterium
ACCATCTCGAACTAGCCCATCAAACTCTTCTCGGTTATAGGCAATTGCCGAACCAGATCCGCCCATGGTAAAACTCGGTCGAATAACCGCTGGCAGTCCGATCGTATCCAAAAAACTACGGGCATCTTGAATGTTCCGCACTGTTTTGCCAATACAAACGTCCAAGCCAATTTTTTTCATGGCTTGTTTAAATTGTTCGCGATCTTCAGCTTTTGCGATCGCATCAATCCGCGCGCCTAGCATTTCAACATTATATTTTTCCAGCACGCCTTCACGATCTAGGTCCATTGCCAGGTTCAGACCAGTCTGTCCGCCGAGCGTTGGAAGTAACGCGTCCGGCCGTTCTTTGACAATAACTTTTTCGACAATTTCCCAGGTTAACGGTTCTATATAAGTACGATCCGCCGACGCTGGATCCGTCATGATTGTGGCTGGGTTTGAATTAACCAATACAACTTCATACCCCTCTTCACGCAGCGCTTTGCAGGCTTGCGTTCCCGAGTAATCAAATTCACATGCTTGGCCGATAATAATCGGGCCCGATCCAATGATCAATATTTTTTTGAGGTCGTCGCGTCGCGGCACGCTAGTTAATTCTTTCTATGTTCTAAACGAACACCCTAATGTGGTTTTGAAAAGTAACTGCAGAAAAAATCCCTGCTGTGTTGTAATGTGGTATTTTTGACAGCAGGGAAGCGATCACAGCTAGTGTATAAAATTTCCTGATTTTATCCCCACACCCCCCTTTTTCGCAAGTAGCACGCCGGTTGAATTGTCATAATTTCGACGTATTCCGCCATTAGCTCAACCATTTGCGGTGTTTCTCATTGAACCTTGATTACATTTGACACAATCAATATTTATTGACAGTCATCAGTGCCGTCTCTAGCATAGGGAGACAAGCGAGAGCAAACACTCTGCTTTCAAACTCTTTTCCGTTGGACGTATTCAATACACTCAACACAACAAGAAAAATAAAAACCCCGTGGACAGTCCTTCCCGATCCGGTGTCTTTGACGCTGCGGCTGACAATCGTGTTGCTTCGTTTACCGAAAGCATCAGTTTTGATGCGCGGTTATATAGCCATGATATCCTCGGCTCCATTGCCCATGCAAAGATGCTTCAGGAAATCGGAATTCTTACTGCCGATGAAGCCGTTGCTATCGAGACAACCTTGCTTGAAATAAAAACAAAAATAGAAGCTGGCGACTTTCAAACTAATATCGCACTCGAAGATATCCACATGCATATCGAGGCTTTATTGATCGACGAGCTAGGCGATGTTGGCAGAAAACTGCACACTGGCCGAAGTCGAAATGATCAAGTCAGTACCGATTTTCGGTTATGGGTACGAACTGCCCTGGACAATGTCGATCAACTGCTGCTCAACCTACAGCAATCCTTCGTCAACCGCTGCCACGACGATCATGATGTGATCCTGCCTGGGTACACTCATTTGCAAAGAGCACAACCAGTATTGGCCTCCCACTATTGGCTGGCTTATTGTGAAAAACTTCAACGCGACCGACAACGAATTGCGGACTGCCGCAAACGAGTCAATGTGTCGAGCCTGGGCGTGGCCGCCGTCGCCGGAACCTCCATCCCAATCAATCGCGACACAACAGCGGAGCTTTTGGGCTTCGATGGTGTTGCGGCAAACAGCCTGGATGTGTCGAGTGACCGAGATTTTGTGCTGGAGTCAGCTTTTGTGCTTTCCACCATCGCAATTCACTTAAGCGGCTGGGCCGAAGAATGGATCCTTTGGAAAACCGCCGAATTTGATTTTATCGACTTACCACACGAATTCTGTACGGGCTCATCTATCATGCCCCAGAAAATCAACCCCGATGTTTTAGAGTTGATCCGCGGGAAAACTGGGCGAGTCGTCGGATCGCTGCAAACACTATTAATGATCCTTAAAGGGCTGCCATTGGCGTACAACCGCGATCTGCAAGAAGACAAGCCGGCGCTGTTCGACGCGTTTGATGCTATAACCGCCTGCCTTAATATCGCGGCACCATTAGTAGCGGGTGCGTCACTTAACCGAGAAAAAATTGCTGCTAGCCTTGATAAAGGCTTTCTGGATGCAACAACCTTAATGGAATATTTGATCCTGCGAGGAACTCCCCAGCGGACTGCACACCACCTAATCGGTTCGCTCGTTGCCGTCGCGACTGAGCAAAATGTCGCGCTAAAGGACCTTCCGCTCGAGGAGTTCCAAAAGCTAGACGCTGATTTGGACGAAGATGTATATGGAGTACTAGGTGTTCAGAATGCAATTGCTGCATTTACGAGCTTTGGTTCTACCGCTCCAGATCAGGTCGCTGCTCAAATCACCGCCTGGAAAGAGCGATTAGGGCTTTAAATTACCTACGTTTAAAGCCATTTTACGTGTTTGCTAAAACGCCTAGCTCCAACTAAATGCCATCCTTATGCGGATTGGTTATGATGTATAAAAATAGGTTAACTAGGTAATGCAAGTGATGTTTATCGATTATTCACCTTCGGGCCGCGTTTCTAAGCCACTTGGTAGATTCTTTTTTGGCTTTTTTTTCCTCGCAC
>DTSG01000346.1:2572-10009 GCA_012965455.1 Planctomycetaceae bacterium
TTAGCGCTTGCACCGCAGGCTGTGCTTGCTCAAGCCAACCCGTTTGGTGGCCCAGCAAAACCAGCCGGCGGTAACAATGCCGCAGCAAACCCCGCCCAGCCTGCAGCGCCGGTGAATCTTAGCCTCGACCCCAATCTTATCATTCGTCGTTATGGTGACCTGCGACCCGGCACACCGACAGAATTAGCAGAGGCTATTCTGATTTGCACTCAAATATCTCGAACCGATATTGCTCGAATATTTATCCAAGACTTGGAAAAACTCAATATCTCCCCCGCTCAAGCGTCCGCTGTACAAAAACAACTTGGCTCCGCCTTTCTGTTTGAATTATCACTCAACCCAAAAATTCAGCCAGAAGGTTCTCGATTTGCAACAATCGTGAATAAAGGTGCTCTCGCCTACATGCAAGATGATGCTCGCATTAAATCTCTTATTGCCAACTTAGCAAGCACTGACAAACTAACACGAGTCCGCGCTCGTGACACGTTCAAAACCTTAGACGTGGGAGCGGCGGCGCTGCTCGGTGCCGCTCTTGGTGATCCTCGGTACAGCGAAAACTACCGTGAAATCCAACGGGCCATCATTGGCATGGGCAATGTTGCCGTTGAACCTATGATTGGCTACATGGGCGTGTCTGACGAAAAGCATCAAGCGCGAGTGATTGAAGTGCTCGGGCACCTAGGTGCTACACGGGTGGCTGATCAGCTTGTGACATATGCCGTTTTAGAAGCCGCTGACTCCACTCTGGGGGCAGCAGCCCGACGGGCCTTAATTCAGCTCGTCAAAACATTGCCTACTAAACGAGATGCGATGGCATACTTGCAGCTGCAATTGGATCGAGCGGTCAGTGGCGATTTAATGCTACCTGTTGATGAATTCAACCGCATCACCTTATGGAAATACAATGCCGAACAAGCTATTGTCGCTCCCACGACACATAACGCTCGCGTCGTCGCGCTGGTATTAGCCACGCGGGTTTCCAGCAGCCTATATAGTCTCGACCTGTCAAACGCTCAGTATAAACGTCAGTTTCTGCGAAGCGTCTTAGCCTCAAGTAAAGTTCTTAATGGAATGGGTCAGCCTTTAGCTGCCGAAACGCTACAGTTGGTAAGCCAAGAATCACCGGCATATGTTCTAGCGCTGTTAGAACACTCTCTCGCGGAAGAAAATTATCCTGCTGCTGTTGGGGCAGCCGAGGTATTAGGGGTCATTGGTAGCGAGGCGTTGGTTTATGCCCCATCGGGGAAACCAACACCGCTTGTTAGATTGCTCAACCACGCCAACCGTCGCGTGCGATTCGCGGTGGCCAGTGCTATCTTCCAAATTAATCCTCAACGAGCTTTTCCTGGATGTACGTTTTTAAGCGAAGCAGCCGGGTATTACGTTAAAACAGCAGGAACTCGTTCTGTGCTGACAGGCGACGTTAAGCCCGAGCGCAGTCAAACATGGTCGGGTTTATTAGCCCAAATTGGCTTCAGTGGTGACCGCGCCAGGAGTGGCCGCGACCTTGTACGAATGGCTCAACAAAGCGCTGACTATGAATTCATCATGATTGGCGAATCTATTGCTGCTCCTCATATCAATGATGTTGTTTATATGTTGCGCCATGACCCGCGGACTGCTGGGATACCGATCGGAATCGTTGTTCATGATCTATCTATTGGTCGAGCAAATCCGATTGCGGCGATCGATCCATTGACTTTTGTTCTTACCGAACCCGTTTCCGTAGAAGGGTTGCTACAGCAAACTCGACCCATGTTGTTGACAGCGAAGTATCAAGAAATCACCACGCTTGAAAGGCTCGCTCAAGCTAAGGTCTGTTTAACGTGGTTTGAAAAAGTGTTGGTCAATCAGCAACAATTGCAGTTTTACAATGTCCAGCGGCAACAACAAGCAATGATTAATGCGTTGTTTGTTCCGCCACTAAGCAAGCCCGCAGCCACGGCACTAGCGCACATTGGATCCGATCTAGCTCAGCGAACCTTGGCAACGTTTGCGAGTCAGGATACTGAAATTCTCAACAACCGTGTGCATGCTGTGGCGGCCTTAAAACAGAACATTCAACAGTATAGAGTTTTGTTAACACGCGCTGAGATACTCAAGTTCTATGACCTCTACAACAAAAGTTTAGCGTCGCCTCAGGAAAACATCGATGTCCTCTCTGACATCCTTGATGCAATTGAATCCCCCACAAAAACCGCCACTGCAAAACCATAAACCTGCTTCTCCACGATATGAAAAAAGCCGGTTACTGCTACAATTGGATCTGTGAGCTTTCAATAGCCCAACAATCAGCGATGTATTGGTCACTTGGATCGTTAACCACCGACCAAAGATAACCAGATAATCATGGCTACACTTGAGCCTAACGGACAATTTGACGATTCTGGCGAGCAACGCCAACTTTCAGCGCTAGAGGTATCGGGTGATTCAACGCCGCTAGACGGCATCATCGGCACTAGCTTGGCGATGCGAAAGGTCTATCAGCTCACGCGCAAAGTCGCTAAGAGTGATGCCTCGGTGTTATTACTTGGTGAAACCGGTACTGGAAAAGAATTGATTGCCAACGCTATTCATCAATTGAGCCGGCGTTCAAACGGGCCATTTGTCAAAGTCAATTGTGGGGCCTTGAGTGAGAGTTTATTAGAAAGCGAGTTGTTTGGACATGTTCGTGGCTCATTTACTGGAGCTGTTAATAACCGCACTGGGCGATTTGAAGCTGCCCATTCTGGGACAATCTTTCTCGATGAAATCAACTCTACATCACTGGAATTACAAGTTAAATTACTACGAGTGTTGCAGGAACGCGAGTTTGAGCGTGTTGGTGATACACAAACGATCAGTGTCGACACCCGCGTAATTGCTGCGAGTAATCGTGATTTAATGGGCGAAGTCCGAGCTGGGAATTTTCGTGAAGATGTCTATTGGCGATTGAACGTGGTGCCTGTTGAAATTCCTCCGCTGCGGGACCGTCGTGAAGATATCCCTCAGTTGCTTACTTTTTTTCTACAACAATATAACGATGTTAATGACCGCTACGTTGTTCATATCCAACCAGCAGTAACTGAGGCGCTGCAGCAATACTCTTGGCCTGGAAATGTTCGTGAGTTGCAAAACTATGTCGAACGGGCAGTGGTGTTGGCCAACGGGGATGAATTTACAACTGACTTGCTGCCACCATCGGTCTTATCAAATCAGCCTGGACAATTATCTGCGGATGGCGACGCGAGCGAAGATCTGGCCGGACTATCTTTCCGGACGGTACAGCAGGGGCTACGCGAGCTAGCTGACAAAGATGGAAACTTGTACAACGAAATCGTCGATCGCATCGAACGTGAACTCATTCAACAGGTTCTGGCTGCTTGCGGCGGTACGCGCACCAAGGCCGCCATTCAACTTGGCATCAATCGCAACACGCTCCATAAAAAAATCAAAGACCTTAGAATTAACGAATAAAAACGCCGTCTCCGCTGTTGCCCACCGTGCCTTATGTCTGCTCAAAAAGCCGGTAAATAATCGCAATTATCGGTGTAATCCTATCGTTCTCGTAATAACATCTTGATTCATCTTCACCCAATTCGATTTTTGCAACCATTTGCGGTTCGCAGCCACCGTTAAGTGGATAAAATAGAATGATTCACATAGTTTTGGAGTGCTATGTTAACTGGCCATGGAACAGGCTAGCTCTCTCATTTTATGGATCGTTTTGTAAGTTATTTCCATGCTCAATGTAATCGCTATGGCGGATTGGTTAACACGCATTTCACTGTCGTGTTTTGCGCTTAGCTACCTAATTGCATTGCTGCTAGAAATATCTCGGTTGTTTTACCGAGTCTCGGTGCGAAGTGTCGTTATTTTCGTAATGATGCTCGCCGGCATTTTTGCGCATTCGATTTTTCTATGGGATAAATTCCAAGCTGATTTTTCTGGTGGAACGCCCTTAGCGAGTTGGTATGACTGGTGCCTCGTCATCTCACTAGCACTCGCAGTCACCTACACGATTATCGCTTTACAACGAGTACGACATTCCGTCGGAATATTCTTCTTGCCGGTTATTTTAGGTTTGATTCTGTTTGCCATTTCAATTGAAGGTCACCAACCGTTTTCTGCCCAAGAGCGTGGAAACCTGTGGGGTATGACTCATGGCATTAGTTTATTGGCGGGCACGGTCTCTATGGCAATCGCGTTTACAACCGGATTGATGTACTTGGTCCAAGCTTCACGTCTTAAACGCAAGTTGCCGCCGCGAGCCGGATTTCGATTGCCTTCGCTTGAGTGGCTCCAGGTCTGTAATCGCCGTAGTCTGTTTTTAGCAACCGGCCTCATTATGATCGGCTTATTTTCTGGCATCATCATGAACGTGCAATTTCAAAACAAACTTAAAAATATTGTTCCCTGGGACGACCTAGTTGTAATTTCCTCCTCGGTCTTGTTGTTGTGGCTAATCGGTGTCTCTGTTTTTGAAATGCTTTATCGTCCGGCTCGACAAGGCAGAAAAATCGCCTATTTAACCATGGCCAGCTTTCTTTTCTTAATCATGGTTTTGTGTTTTGTGATTTTCGGACAACACGCTGAAACACCCGTGGTCGCAATGTTGTGGTCAGGGGGTGGTGAATGAGAGTCCAGATGATTGGCTGTAGCCACCACAACACCGACGTTACCTTCCGCGAACAACTTGCCTTTCAGCCTATCCAAGCAGCAGCGGCGTTGGCACAAATGCGCACTCTCTTTCCTCGGACTGAAGCTGTTTTGTTGTCGACCTGTAACCGCATGGAAATCTATACCGCCGCTGAAGATGAAGCGGATTGCCCCACAGCAGAACAGTTAATTAACTTTGTCGCGGAGTTTCATGGCTTAGTTCCGCAGGATATCGCAGCTGAATTACATAACCTCAGTGGTGAAGATGCTGTCCGACATTTGTTTTCTACCGCAGCAAGCCTTAACAGTATGGTTGTTGGTGAAGCCCAGATTCTATCCCAAATTAAGCAAGCCTATGATTTGGCAAATGCTGGCGATAGCACCGGACCCCTAACACACAGCACATTCCAAGCAGCCATTCGAGTTGCAAAACGAGTACAAAACGAGACTAGCCTGCATGAAAAACGGGTTAGCATTCCCTCAATTGCCGTCACTGATTATGCCAGTCGATTTTTCGAGCGGCTTGATGACAAGGTTGTCCTGATAATTGGTGCTGGTGAAATGGCCCAAGAAACCCTGACCTACCTCGTTGATAAAAACGTTGGCAGAATAGTTATCGTTAATCGTAGTCGAGAACGAGCTGAGCAACTGGCCCAACAAACCGGCAGTGAGGCCGCTGACTGGGATCAACTAGAGAGCTTGTTAGCCGAAGCCGATTTGGTCGTCAGCGCTACTGCGGCAACCGAACCAGTGGTTACTGGCGATATGTTTCGCCAAGTGGTTGAAAAACGATATCAACGCCCCATCTTTATTTTGGACCTAGCTGTTCCCCGTGATTTTGATGACGCTATTTCTGATTTCATTAATGTCTATCTTTATTCCATTGATGATATGCAAACGGTTTGTGATGCTAACCTTGCGGCTCGCCAGTTAGAGTGGCCCAAGGCTGAGAAGATCATCGCCGAAGAAACCGAGTTGTTTATGAAGGTCTTGTTCCAACGAATCACTGGGCCCTGGATTGGACGGCTAAAACAACAGGCAAATGAAATCAAAGAGGCTGAACTACAGCGTCTACAAAACAAGCTTGGTGATTTAACCGTCGACCCCGCTGTCACCAAAGAAATTGAAATAACACTAGATCGCCTCGTTAATAAACTGCTGCACCCGCCACTAGAATCTCTGCGTGAAGATGTTTCTCCTGACACTGGTACTGGACTGTTAGACGCGCTTAAAAAGCTCTTTCAACTTAAAGATTAATTCACTCTTGAGCCGTTTGAACAATAGGCTGCCCTGCGGTCACCAGCGGAAGTCGGGTCTGTAACCACAAACTGTACAAGGATCTGCGGCCGACCCGTAAGAGTTGAGGTTGTTATTATTTGCGCAGCGGCACGCTGCGACCGCTTTGCTTGTATTGCTCCAACTGGGCCTTTAGCTCCTTGACGATCTCGGGATGCTTGCCGGCCAAGTTTATCGTCTCACCCGGATCGGTCTGGAGATTGTAAAGCTGGCCGGTTGCCTCCGGCGCCGTATCCGGCAATGCAAAGGGTTTTAAATGCGGCCGTGCATAGGAGTTGCCGCCGGACCCTTTGTGGTCGAGGTATTTCCAGGGGCCCTTGCGAATCGCCAGCGCCAAGCTAATTGTCTGATGCATGGTGTACGGTCGAATCATCTCTTTGGGGGCTGTGCCGACCAGAGCTGGCAACAGGTTCTCGCTATCCTCGGCTGCCTGATTTGGCAGTTCTACGCCCACAATCGCCGCGCAGGTTGCCATCACGTCGGTCAGGTTGAGTGTCTGGTCGCTGGTCGACCCCGGTTCAATTTTTCCGGGCCAGCGGGCAATGAAGGGAACGCGATGGCCTCCCTCCCAGTTATCCCGTTTCATCCCCCGCCAAGGTCGCGCCCCATCGTGCTGGTGATCACCGCGCATGTGAATCGTGCTCGTGACCTCTGGACCATTGTCGCTCGAAAAAATGACCAGCGTGTTCTCAGCAACTCCCACCTGCTGGAGAGTTTTAAGCAACTCCCCGACGACGTAATCCAGTTCAAAGATAAAATCACCGTGTGGCCCCGCTTTTGTCTTCCCTTTAAACTGGTCTGCTGGAAAAGAGGGCAAGTGAACTGCTTGGGTTGAGTGAAACAGGAAAAACGGCTGCCCGGGATTTGTTTTCACATGCTGCTTCAGAAACTGCTGGCTCTTTTCCAAAAACAGCAGATCTACTTCTTCCAAGTCGAAATCGGGCGCTATCATGCCCGGCCGGTTGTCACGTGAATAAGGGTGCGTTGGCAGCCTCGAGCGATCTACAATCTTCGTTGGTGGCACGGGAATACGATCACCATCCACAAAAGCATATAGCCAGTCGGTTGTGGGACAACACACCGTACCAAAGAAGTGATCAAATCCTCTATGTATGGGAGCATCGGGAATAGCTCGGCTATAATCGATCCTCTTCACCGCCGGCAAGCCGTTTTGATGGATCGCCTTTCCCGTGTCATCAAAAAAAGTCATGCCCACATGCCATTTCCCAAACATGGCCGTTTTGTAGCCCGCATCACGGAGCATCTGCGGTAACGTTAGGCGATCCTTTTCAATCATGCAAGGACCACCGGCACCGGTAAAAACACCCTGCATACCCGTCCGATACGCCATCCGCCCGGTCAACAAGCTATAGCGTGTCGGCGTACAAACGGTCGAGGGGCTATGGGCATCGGTCAAGCGAATCCCTTGGCGTGCCAACTGGTCGAGGTTTGGCGTGGGAACCTTCGACTGTGCGTTGTAACAGCCGACATCCCCATAGCCCA
>DTSG01000347.1 GCA_012965455.1 Planctomycetaceae bacterium
CCAAAAATAAAACTATGTGCCGAATGGTCATGTTGTGGCTGACCTGTTTTTGTAAACAACACCTCTTTCTTATCCGCTTTGTCATCGCCGTCCTCATCTGTGAATACGAGTACGTTGGGAGAGCAACTGACGATAACTCGGTTGCCAAGAACACAAATACCCATCGCTGAATCAACGTCATGTCCCTGATAGAAAACGGTTTGTTTATCCATTACCCCGTCGTGGTTAGTGTCCTCCAAGACCAGAATTCGATCGCCAGCGGGCCGTTTGCCTTGATTCTTCCTGTAATTCACAACTTCACATACCCACACGCGACCACGATGGTCAATGTCAAGGTTGGTTAAGCTTTTCAACTCTGGCTCCGACGCAGCCAACTTAATCGAAATGTCCTGCGGGACCTGCATTGAGGCAATCGCTGACGCCGGAGAACGTGGATCCATTGTAGAAACTCCGCCTGCCAATTTAAATTGGGCTCGGACTTTTTCGAAGTCAAACTTTTCTGGCGCCTCGTAATCCTGATTCTCCTTTAAGGCGTCAAGTGTAAGCCGCTTCGAACCAACTCCATCCTGTGGCACGTCACCATGTGCAGCCCACACTATCGCATTGAGCATCACCTTGCGAAAATTATCATCGGCCCAATTCCAGTGGTAGTGCCCCCCAGTAAAGCCGAAACCGCGCCCGCCATTTTGATTTTCCGACGCCCACGCCATATGTTGTATTTCACCCGCCGCGATAGCTGCTCGTACGTGTGGGTTGCCACTATGAGCGCCGTCGGGACGCGACAGGGTTTCCTTCGGTGGTAGAGCGCTGAGAATCGGTGTTACCCCTTTTAGGTCCTTACGAAATCGCATGTGGTAATACCATTCGTCATTAATGCTGAACGGCTTAACGCCTCGTGAGATAGGATGTTCGGGAAATTGTGAGAACGTTGCCGTCCAATGCGGGTTGACCGACCAATTTGCCTCGAAATAGCCGCCGATCCAGTCCAGAAATCGATCGCCAACGTCACCTTTTTCTACTTCAACACCGTAATGAATACATACGATGCCGACACCATTTTTGGCGAGTTCATCGACTGCAGTGAGATGGGGCACCACGGGGTGTCGACCGCCGCCGTCAGCGTACATGACGATACAATCGACGCCGGCCAACGCCGCTGCATTCTTGGGCCAGCCATTGCGGAACACATCGATAGCGTAATCGGGTTTCGCGGTTCGAATGGCGTCCGCCAATATCATGCAGCCCGCGAAATGCTCATGACTTCCGTATCCGTGACTTCGATTTCCCGCTATCAGTGCGATCTTTTTTTGTTTGGCGGGTAAATTTCGAATTCGTATATTCTTGAATTGAACCGTCATTGGGGGCCCAGCGTGCAATTGTAGCGCCAATAAGCCCTGCGTGGCTGCTTTGGAGACTTGGTTGTCTGTTACATCTATCGTGACATTGCCATTAACGATTTGAACTAAGTGATTCCCATTGGCGATAATCGTATAGTCATTCCAGTCCTCTTTATTAATTGCCGCGAGGATATTTTCCTCACTTGTTGTAGCTCCCACGCGGGTCTTTTTCCCCGCGCCATCAATGACTATTTTATTTCCGCGTTTCGCAAGTACGCCCCGTCCACGTTCCTCATAAAGCGTACCGGTCCACCCGCCAGCACCGTCAAAATCAGCTTGGTAACCACCCACCACCCATTTATTGACTTCTTTACTGCGATACTGCACTCCACTATTGCCCCCAACAATTCTAAACTGCAATCGCAACTCGAAATTACTCGGCTGCGCACCGCGGTAAATAATGAATGTGTTACCATCCGTTGGATTTTCTTTGCTAGTTTTTCCCGTGATCGCGCCGTCTGTTACAGACCAGAATTTCGGATTGCCGTCCCAGTTTGCCAGAGTTTTTCCATCAAAAATCGACTGGAAGCCATCATCGCCCAGGATCGCTGAGATGTTTGCAGTGCCACACCACATCGCGACAAACATTAGAATTACAAGTTTTTTCATGGGTCGATATTCCTTCTAATACATATTGAAAACCAATTCATTGTTCATGGATGAAACAGCAATTGCGTACTCATCTTGGGGCATTATAACATTTGTCAGACGACTAGTGTGATACTAGAGACTAGCCATTATAGATAATCATTTCGTTTTCCAAAAATGGAACCGCTAGGTGCTTGGGCATTTTCGTCGCCGGATCAATAATAACCTCCGGTGAATATTGAGTTACATAAGCGCGCCGCATGGAATTTGTACGATTAGGGCTGCTGCAATGGAACACCAGGCTGCTAAAGACAACAACCGTTCCCGCCGGGACAATGGCCTGGCGTCCCTTAGCGCTCCCAAAATAGCCGACCTTGTCACCGGATTCCTCGTTACGGATGTGTTCCACTGGCGAACGTATTCCGACCTCGGAATACGGTAAGAGGGACACCGTGCCGTTTTCCTCTGTCATATCATCAACAGCGGCCCAAACGGTCACGTAAGGCGTGTGCCGGAATTCTAAATATCCACTATCCTGATGCCACGCGAACGGGCGGCCGACTTCGGCGGCCTTCGCGACGTACTGGTCATAAAACAGATAGGCATCTTTACCAACCGTTGCTCTACAAATCTCGGCCATCAGTTCTCCAAATACATATTCATCGAGACCGTCAACTTGAGCGTATTGCTTGGCGATATGATATCGTTGATTGCGATGGCTGATATGAAGGTGGTCCGTTCCCAATCGGTCCATTTCAGCATGTATACGATCGATCAAAACATCGCAGGCGC
>DTSG01000348.1 GCA_012965455.1 Planctomycetaceae bacterium
AGTCGATGTTTTGATTAATTGTGCTGGCATGAATGCAGCCACTCCATTTACGACAAACCGATGATCTACTATCCGTTGTCCACATTGTTGCTTGCCGGAATAAAAGATTTACTTATTATCTCCTCGCCCCGCGACATACCAAGTTTTGAGAATTTACTTGGCGACGGTAGTCAACTGGGAATTTGCATTTCCTATGCCGTCCAGGAAAATCCTGAGGGCTTAGCCCAGTCGTTCGTCGTTGGTCGCGAATTCATTGGCAACCAACACGTGGCACTCGTTTTAGGTGACAACATATTTTATGGTCAGGGTTTCCGTGACATACTTCGTCGCGCTTGTCAACGAGATACTGGCGCTACCGTGTTTGGTTATCCAGTTAGCGACCCGCAACGATACGGTGTCGTGACATTTGATGAAGCAGGGAACCCCCTTGAACTTGTTGAAAAACCAGACCACCCAGATTCCAATTACGCCGTTCCGGGTCTCTATTTCTATGACAACCAAGTCGTTGATATTGCAACTAATCTTCAGCCTTCCGCTCGGGGCGAATATGAAATCACCGACGTAAACAAAGAATATTTACGCCGCGGCCAATTACATGTTGACCGCTTCACTCGTGGGTTTGCTTGGCTAGACACTGGAACACACGAATCACTGATTCAAGCCGGCGATTTCGTACAGACTATAGAACAACGTCAAGGCCTGAAGATCGCTTGTATCGAGGAAATCGTCTACAACGCAGGCTACATCGATGCAGACCAACTTGGTCGCCTAGCAAACGACATTAACAACGAGTATGGACAATATCTACGTGACCTTGTCGACTAGCCAACCGCCCTTGGAGTGTCGTGGCATTAACACACCACAGTATGTCACGAACTAGAATCGATTCGCTGTAAATCCACCATCGACATAGAATTCGGCACCAGTGATGAAACTCGCGGCATTACGCGAGCACAACAGCAGAGCTGCACCCACAAGTTCCTGCGGCTCGCCGAAACGATCCATGGGTGTCTGAGTCATAATTTTTTCAACTCGCTCGGGTCGTAAAATCTTTCGATTCTGTTCCGCCGGAAAAAACCCCGGGCACAACACGTTGACTCGCACACCGCGCGTCGCGTATTCTCGCGCGACATTCTTGGTCAAATTCACAACCGCGGCCTTTGACGCTGAGTAGGCAAATACACCGGACAACGGCAGGTGGGCAGTCACGCTACCAATATTGAGGATGGATCCTCCACCCGACTGTTCACGCATCACAGCGGCAAAAATCTGGCAACCATATTGTGTGGCGCGTAAATTTCCTGCCATAATTTGGTCCCATTCGTCACCCTCTATCTCTTCAAATGGAGTGGCTGCATTCATGCCAGCACAATTAATCAAAACATCGACTTGGCCGTATTGCTCCAGCACTTGCTGACACAACTGCTCAATGGAACTTTTCTCAAATACATCGACGGCGATGAACTGCGCCTTACCGCCAGCTTGTTCGATTGCAGCAACTCGCTCCAACCCCTTGGTTTCATTACGACCGGAAACAACGACTTGACCTCCGGCTGCGGCGAAGCCATCGCTCAAACCCCCGCCGAGCACGCCCGTACCGCCAATAACGACAATGACTTGGTCCTGAAAACCAAATAATCCTTGTACATATTCTGAGGAGCTCATGTTGTAGCTTTCTATAGTTGTGGCAACTTCTGTTATTTTATGACTAGTCGTTCCGTTACAAATTAAAAAACTTATTGGTTGAATCAATCTTGAGGGTCACGTCGCCATTGCAACCATTGAGCGTGAAACGAGCCTTCGCGGTCCGTACGTTCATAGGTATGGGCACCGAAATAATCGCGTTGCGCTTGTAGAAGATTGGCTGGCAAGCTTCCACGGCGATAGCTGTCATAGTACGCCAAGGCCGCACTGAACGCGGGAACCGGGATGCCCAATTCTGTGGCCAGCACAATCACTCGGCGCCAGCCAGCTTGAGCGTTATGTACGGCTTCCGTAAAGAACGGGTGCAGCAATAGATTTTCTAGATTCGGATCTTCGTCAAAGGCTTCCTTGATGCGATCGAGGAAATGAGCGCGAATGATACACCCGCCACGCCACAGCAAAGCACAATCTCCATAATTCAACGGCCAATCATGTTCCTTAGCAGCGTACTGCAACTGTACAAAACCCTGAGCATAACTCACAATTTTCGACGCATACAAAGCCTGTCGCACATCCTCAATCAAGGCGCTGCGTTGTTCGTCGCTGACCTCAGTCAGCAAGTCACTAGTTGCCGGTCCTTGCAAAACCGATTCCGCGCGCAGACGAGCTTCCTTTTGAGCGGATAAACTACGAGCGTAAACGGCTGTTGTCACCAACGTACTCGGGACACCTAAATCTAGTGCCAATTGGCTCATCCATTTGCCGGTGCCCTTAGCCCCCGCTTTATCAAGCACTTTGTCGAGCAGTCGGCCATCTGCCAGATCATCATCTACACTAAAGATGTCGCGACTAATTTCAATCAAATAACTTTGTAGATCGCCTTGGTTCCATTCAGTAAAGACATCGTAAAGTTGGTCATTATCCAACCCACCCGCTTCTTTAAGCATGTGGTAGGCTTCGCAAATCAACTGCATATCTCCATATTCAATCCCGTTGTGGACCATCTTGACGTAATGCCCAGCGCCACGAGGGCCTACCCATTCACAACACGGAATATCTTCGTTAGGGCCTACTTTTGCAGCGATGGCCTTAAAGATCGGTTCCACAAGCGGCCAAGCTAATT
>DTSG01000349.1 GCA_012965455.1 Planctomycetaceae bacterium
AACTGGAGTGGCAATAACAGATCCATCAGCGATGGTTAAAGTGGCATCAATCCATTGTTGCGCGCGTTTGGTCGCATTGCCGAATTGACTTCGACTAAAAGGGTAGCCACGAACCATGTTTAAGTTTTCATAGGTATATCCCCATAGTAACGTTCTCGCGGAAATGTCTACAGCGACGATCGCTCCGGCTGAAGTTGGGCAGACTAGCACTCCATCGGCAAATGAGGGAGTTGCTCCGGCGAGTCGTCGATTTTTGTCGAGTGAGATAACGCGTGAATCGACGTGAGCTAGTTGCTGTTGCCATTTCAATGAACCACTTGCGGCGTCAAGCACGCAGAGTCGGATTTCGCCGTCTAGTTCGGCAATGGCATAGAGTTCGCCATATAAAGGAAGCGGTGGTCCCAGAAAAAATGCGCCAGCTAGCGCCGGTTCGTCTTCGCCAGATGTGCCACCAACGATCCATGCGAGTGAGCCTTCCGTTTTTAGGTCCAGCGCGGCAAGTTGATTACTCGATTCTGCGGCGGATTGTCTTCCCGTTGCTGGGTTGACCATGAAACTGGTGCGCGTGGATTGCTTGATGACCGGTAAATCCCAGAGCAGGAACACTCGTTCCGAGTCGCTTGATACCTGACCATAGGCATTGTCTTGCATTAGTCTCTGCCGCAATTCGAGTTGTCGAGTCGTGGATGCACCTTCGGGGTTTTGTGTTGAAGCTTTTAGTAACGATTCTTGATTGTCGGTTTCAAACCAAGGGAATTCCCAAAGCCTTTTGCCGGTAGTGAAGTCGACGGCAATGAGTTGACGCGGCGTGCGAGTTAGCACGGTGTTTTGGACAACAAGTGGCTGCACTGTAGAGATAGCATGCTGGTTTTGTAGTACCTCGCCTTGAACCATTGACTGTAAATGGATTTCATCGCTACGGTCTCGGCCTGTTGGAATTGTCCAGCGTAGAGAAGGCATTGGATTACCGCCTTGGCTATTCGCGTTACGTGAGGGAGAGCCACGAAATAGTACCCACTGAATGTTGTCGCTCAAGGAGATTATCTCGCCCTGCCCCGCTATTGTATTAAGCCACTGTAGTGGGTCGTCGTTGGCTGCGAATATATTGTATTGTTTGCCGCCTACGTCAAAGCGACTGCTAGGAATGTTGTCCTTTAATGTTCGCAGCGTTTCCGTTGCTTTACTGGGGATCTGAGCATGCAGCCAGCAGGTAGCCAGAACGAGTGATAATTCGGGATCATACTTGCGGCGTGCTGCAGGTGAGTCATACACCCGTTTGAAATTCAATGCGGCCGCTAATGGTCGTCCGTGGTCACGGTCACGGTGGCCAAGAAGGATAGCCGCTTCGTAACCGGCGGAGGTGTGGAAATATTTGCGTGTGATGGTCGTTAAACTCGAGAAATCACCCGTAGCTAGTGCGTCATCTAGCATCCGAGTGGCATCTGATCCGTATTGTAATTCATATAGTTGCAAGGCTATCGGTGGTAAACTTCCTAGTAAACGCTGGGCTTCGCCCTTGAGGCTAACGTAGCTGCCTGGGGCCTCGGGTGTTTCGACGAAGTAATCTTGGTTCTCTTCTACTGGTTGATTAGCGCCCTCGGGGACATCGGCGTCTTCCAGTTCAATTTCTTCGGTTAGAATGATCCCTAAGTGCGAGACAGCATCGCTATATTGCTTGTCTGCAATCGCGCGGCGTGCACGCGACAAATGTTGCTTTAAAATACGAGGCGCTGGTAAGAAAATATTAGGAGTGGTTGCTTCCTGAGCCCTTAGTATTTGCACCGCATGCGAGCCGAAGCAAAGGCACAATAAAACGCTGAGATGGGTCAGACAAGCGACCCAAAAATGTAATTTAGTGCGACGCGCGATGTTCATCCTGTAATCCTCTTTGTAGAGCGATATAATCGATTTGGTACATTCGAACCGATTTGCAATCGTTTTTGGGGGGGCGAACCCGCTTTTTTTAAGCATTTTATCCAAAAAAGTTTTTGGCCCCTCTGCACCTCAATTTCTGCGTACGTGCAATTGTACCCACTTTCACGATAAATGTCTTTGTTGTTGCTAGCGTTAGCCCCCAAAATGGTGGAGACGTATTGCTGATCGTATTTCACTCAACCCAATAACGGATCCCATATATATATTGTAAAGCCTTTGCACATAATAGGTTAGGTGTAAAGATATGATATTTCTACTGGGCAACAAGAGGCTGTATTGGGAGATGAAAAGTTAGCAAAACAAGCGGGGACTTAAACGCCTATTTCAAATAAATACAGAGGCTCTAACGGTTGCAGCGTGGTGCTGGGCTCTAGAAAAATAACGCCGCATCACCGATTATCTTCCCTGAAAAGACTTGTTTTTGAATGTTTTTCCTTGGAGGCTCTTGCAATTTTAGCCTCAGAGAGGCTTTAATTACTCGCATAAGGTCGCCGTCGGTTTAATGATAGTCAAACGACGAACGAACGTACGACCTAAAACTTATATCCCTTCATGGAGGACATTTTTAATGGCTAAGGCTCCCACAAAAACCGCTGTACTGAACAGCATTGCTGAAAAGTCCGGTTTAAACAAAAAAGACGTAGCTGCAGTGCTCGACGCATTAGCTGCTAGCATTGGTGAAACAATCAGTGACGGTGAAACACCATTCACAATTCCTGGTCTTTGCAAAGTAGTTCCCCAAATCAAGCCTGCTACAGAAGCTCGCTTTGGTGTACCTAATCCGTTTCGCCCAGGTGAAACTATGGATGTCGCTGCAAAACCAGAACGT
>DTSG01000350.1 GCA_012965455.1 Planctomycetaceae bacterium
CGCAAGATATTTCGCAGGAGACAGCAGACACATACAAGATGTATGGGATTGATGAGGAGCCAACGAAGAACTTTGGAATTCAATGTTTGTTGGCACGTCGATTTGCCGAGCAAGGTGTGCGGTTTATTCAAGTGACCCATAGTTACAAGTGGGATCAACATGCAAACCTCCGCGATGGCCATACGAAGAACGCCAAAGAAGTGGACAAACCGATCGCCGGGTTATTGCGTGACCTTAAGCAACGCGGTTTGCTCGAAGATACATTGGTTTGGTGGGGAGGCGAGTTTGGTCGTACTCCGGTTGAGCAAGGTAACAAGAATGGACGAGATCATAATCCACACGCTTGCTCCATGTTTCTAGCCGGCGGTGGTGTCCAGGGTGGATTGAGATATGGCAGCACCGATGATTACGGGTATTATGCCGTCGAAAACAAAGTACATTTTCATGATTTGCATGCAACAATGCTGCATTTGATGGGTTTAGATCACGAGAAATTGACGTATCAATATGCGGGCAGAGATTTTAGGCTGACCGACATTTATGGTGAAGTCAAACACGATATCCTTGCCTAAGGTTTGAACATGCCTCTAAAATCGATTGCGGCGATCTATTGTCTTATGCTGTGTGCAGTTGCCTCGTCAACTCAGGCACAAACCGTGGATTTCGTAAATGACGTGTGGCCGATATTTCAGGCGAATTGTATTGAATGCCATGGTGCGGAAAACCATGAAGGCGATCTGCGTTTGGACGCGCGGGCGATTGCATTTAAAGGGGGAGTTAACGGATCCGGGATTACAGCCGGCAAGCCCCAGCAAAGCCAGCTTTACCAGCGTCTGATCCTGCGCGATGAAGGTGCACGTATGCCGCTGGGAGCCGAGGCATTGTCGGCAGAAAAAATCGATACCATTCGTCGCTGGATTGCTGAAGGAGCTCAATGGCCCGATGGAATCGGGTCCGCTGCTCAACAGATCGAGCGACACTGGGCTTATGTTGTTCCCGAACGTCCTGAATTGCCTCGAGTTAAGAATCAACATTGGCCTCAAAACCCTATCGATTTTTTCGTCTTACAGAGATTGGAAACCGAAAGGCTTGCTCCCTCCGAGCCTGTGGATCGCCGTCGTCTGATTCGCCGCGTGTTTCTGGATTTGATTGGCTATCCTCCAAGCTACGAACAGGTACAGAATTTTATTACAAATGATCACCCTGAAGCTTACGAGCAATTGGTGGAGGAGTTACTTGCTTCGCCGCAGTATGGTGTTCGCTGGGCTCGACCGTGGCTGGACTTGGCACGTTATGCCGACAGTAATGGCTATCAGGCAGATCAATATCGCAATGTTTGGCCCTATCGCGATTGGGTGATTAACGCCTTGAATGTGGATATGCCATTTGATCAAT
Organism: Planctomycetaceae bacterium; assembly: GCA_012965455.1. Lineage (GTDB taxonomy): Bacteria > Planctomycetota > Planctomycetia > Pirellulales > Pirellulaceae > UBA721. The sequence continues at coordinate 1,396 of DTSG01000350.1, forward strand.
TTACCATCGAACAGATTGCCGGAGATTTGCTGGAGTCCCCTACTATTGCACAACAAATTTCCACTGGATTTCACCGTCTGACTACATTGAATGTTGAAGGTGGAGTGGATCCTGAAATGAGTCGTCTAAATCAGGTGATCGACCGAGTGAATACGACAGGGAGTGTCTGGTTAGGTTCTACCATTGAATGTTCCCAGTGCCATAACCACAAGTACGATCCGTTTAGTCAAAAAGAATACTATCAGCTATTGGCTTACTTTAATAACACGCCGCTGGAAGTGACCGGTAAGAGTACGGCGTACAATTTCTCTGGCCCTAAGATTGAGGTTAACCGTACTCATGCAGAGCAGCGTCAGTTGGCTGTTTTGGAAGCGGTAAAAGAAAAACAACAAATGGCGCTCGATCAGATTGCCAAGCAGGTTGAATCCGGATATGTAGATTGGATCACCCTGATATCGGCGCAGGAGCATAGTGACTCAGCGTGGTTTGCCCTGACGCCAGTTAGTCAAAAATCGGTTCATGGTGCGACGTTAACGGTACTCGCTGACCAGTCAGTACTGGCCGGTGGCGAAAATCCGAGCCGTGATACCTTTGAAATTGAGTTTACAACAGACCGACAGCAACTGACCGGATTCAAGCTGGAAGCACTACTTGATGATTCGTTACCCGGAAAAGGGCCTGGACGTTACACCGCCGAACGTCCCAACTTTGTATTGCAGGAATTTATGCTCGAGGCTGATGGAAAGAAAATCAAACTCCACAGTGCGATCGCCGATTTTTCTCAGTTGAATTTTGATGTGAGCAAGGCGGTCGATGGAGATCCTGCTACAGCCTGGGCGATTGCTCCTCAATTTTTCAAGTCACACTGGGCTGAATTCCAAACAGAGCGCCCCATTGAATTTGCAGGTACTCAGAAAATCAAGGCGACTTTGATAATGAATCATGGTGGTGGGCGGGTCATTGGGCGTTTGCGGTTATTGGCGCGGACCGGCACTCGACCGACAGTCACGGTGTTACCGGAGATCATTGAGTTAGCGAAGAAGTCAGAGCGTAATCGCAACCAAGAGAAACAGTTGCATGACTTTTATCTGAAGCAGCAACCTGAATACCAGGCAGCACAAAAGAAACTCGCTGATGCTCAGGCGAAAATTGAAAATTCTCAATCCCCAACCGCTTTGGTCATGACGGAGATGAAAGAACCACGAGCGACCTATTTATTAATTCGTGGTGAATACAAGAACAACGGTACACAGGTAAAGCCAGCAACTCCAGCGGTTTTACATAAAAATCAAGCTGCGGGTGATCAAAGTCGATTGGAACTGGCCCATTGGCTGGTTTCGTCCGAGAATCCATTGGTTT
>DTSG01000351.1 GCA_012965455.1 Planctomycetaceae bacterium
GGTCGAAATGGGTTTATTTTGAGATCAAAATTGCCCGAATCTACATCACCCAACAGACCACACCTTACACATCTCAGCCATCTTGGGAACGGGCGAACTGGAACACCAATTCTGGCTTCGGCAGAGAGTGGGTCCACTCGTTCGTTTTCAATGACTGGGGGCTTGATCAATTCACCAACCTGAGTGCCCAACACCTGTCGAACGGCTTCGAGTAAACGCGCCTCATCAATCCTGGTGCAACGCCCCTTGTCCCACCGATCTAGGCCCATCAAGGTCACCGATAGGTTTGGCAGATCAATCAATGAGCCGGGGCCATAGCTCCAAAGCAGCTGGCTCGGCCTGATATCACCAACGACGGTGTTCAATCTTCACCTCCTTCATTGTCCGCTGGTAGTGGTGGATGCTGCCAGCCCGGCCCCTCATCCATTGGGCCATCTTCCATCACTAACCGAACCCCTGGCTCCACCTCTCTCATCGAAAATGGAACGGTAAATTTGTCCCATGCGTGTGCTCCCGGTTTTTTGAGGAGAGGAACAAGCCCAGCATTTGCACGTGCCTCAAACCCTAAATCCCTACCTCCTCGATTTGCCTCATGAGCCCACTTGTCACAACGTTCACGAGCCATACTTTCGGATAGGGTTTTCACGTCTGGATCGTTGGTGACCTTCCAGGCCCGCTCAGACAACATGTCCACAACCTCATCAGCTTCAGGACTGCCCGGGTTTTTCATCTCCTCTGCACCTCGATTCGGCGTGTAATTCTCACGGTTCAGCCGAAGCCGGCTGACCATGGCGCCCATCATCCCTCGATCCAGCGCACGGGGGGTGAATGGCGTAACCGACTGGGCTTCGACATGCATATAAAATGTGGAGTGATAATGGTCAAAGCTTTCATAATGGGAGAGATCACGCGGTCGCGACCAGGTTAGCACTGTGCAAACCAAACCGGGAAAGAAGCGGCCAACACGACTGGTTGCCTGGATGTATTCTGCGGTGCTTTTGGGCTGTCCGTTAACCGCCATCAATCCGAGCCGATTAATATCCACTCCCACCGACAACATGTTTGTGGCGAGAACGACATCCATAGATCTGGCCTCTTCTCTCTCCCACAAGGATTGATAAATCCCTTTGGATGCATCGAAATCTGCTCTGAACGGAATCTCAAGCGCATCCAATTTTTTGGGGATGTCTTCGCTTGAAACACGCGAAGTCAATTCATCTACATTTCTTGCAGATCTCTGGGCCAATCCTGGACGAGCCACATCACTCATCTGAACACGGTAACATCTGGTTTGCACATCATCCTCAGCAAGACGCCTCATCCCTCCCAGCTCACGCAGCGAGTTGAAGTAACCAACCGTGGTCATCCAAGGATCTGCCCCCTTTCCAAAATGCTCAAACAAGCTCTGCGAGGCTGTGAGAAGTGCGGCATACAACCGAATAAGGACCGCTGGTCGGGCACTTCCTGGCGAGCAAATCCCGAGATACTTTCTGCCTGTCTTTTGTTTGATATCTCTCTGAATCGAAAAGAAATTGTCCTCAATATCGAGTCCGTGCGGAGGGAAGATGGATACCTTTCGCATGAAGACATTATTGATCTGTTCTTCGGCCTTTCGCGCGGTCGCGGTTGAGGCGATCACTTTAGGCCTAATTAATTTCCCGTCTATCTCCCAAGTCGCAAGCTCATCAACAACGGTCTCATAAAGGCCAACCATGGTTCCAAGAGGTCCGCTGATTAAGTGGAACTCATCCTGAATGATCAGGTCTGGGGGACGGATCGGAGTGATGTCATCTACGGTAGCCCGAGGCAATCCGCCGGCTGCGTTGTGAGCTGTATTACAGTCAGTATCACCCGGCCAACTAAGTCCGTGCCGTGAACATTCTCGATTCGCCTTCCCGAACAGGTTGCGTACTGCGCCTTTCCATGCCATCAACGCGAATTTATCGACGGTGGCAATCATCATGCTGGGAGGTCGGCGATAGATCTCTTCATCAACCACCCTGGCTGGTATCCCCCAATCTGGCGCATTGGCCTCACTGAAATCGCACTCGCTATGACTATCGCCACAATAAAGGACAGTCTTGCCTTTACCTCCAGTATGCCTGCTGACCTCAATATCACGCTCAGGCCTGATCTCTGAACCGCACCATGGACAGCTTGTCAGTTGGCAAGGTGAAGAATCTTGGGGGCGTGTTCCTGTCCGACGTGCCTGAATATGTTTATGGCTTTGTTCGGTGGTATTTGGGGTAACTCGCATTCCGACCCAAAGCCCGATGCTGAAGGGCTCCGTCCCCCATTTTGCTTCGTCCTGTCTACGCAGAACCTCCATCGCGCAGATCAAGGTCGATGCGCGTTGGAACTGTTGCAGTGTGAGGAGCCTGAGCGTGTAACGCATGATCACCGATAGGCCTCGGCTATTGTCAAGATCCCCCAATCTTCCTTGTCTGCGACGGATGGCCATAGTGAATGCGGCCACGCCGAGATAGGCTTCGGTCTTACCTCCACCGGTCGGGAACCAGAGAAGATCCGCATATGCATCGATCGGGCTGGTTCTGTCCCGATGTGTGGGATCGGCCAAAGCTGGAATGGATAATAAAATAAATGCCAACTGGAAAGGGTACCACGACCGGTTCTTGGGTTCGTCCAGATCCTCTACATTGATTTCTTCACCTCGTCTTCTGCGCAGCGAATAGATACTTCGGACTCGCTGGTTTGCCATGGCCAGATTAGCAAAGCGGAATGCTTCCAGC
>DTSG01000352.1 GCA_012965455.1 Planctomycetaceae bacterium
CAGGAGGCGTAGCACCCATCGATAAAGGCGTACCGGCGAACCTTCTGCGGCTGAGGGTGCCGCTGCGATATATTTTTTGGTAGGTTGTTAGGGAGATGCAATCTACCAATCAAAGGACATGCCATTGAAATTCCTAGCCATTCTGTTTATTTCGTTTTCCGTAATTTCAACCACCGTAGCCAAAGAACGCCCCAATGTTGTCATCATCTACGGCGATGATGTGGGCTATGGTGATGTCGGTGTGTACGGTTCAAAGCTAATCCCTACGCCCAATATTGATCGACTTGCTAGTCAAGGATTGCGACTCACCGACGGGCACTGCTCGGCAGCCACATGCACTCCGTCCAGATTTTCCATGCTGACCGGTATTCACGGCTTTCGGCGTAACGTTCGCATCCTCGCACCAAACGCCCCGATGACCATCAAGCCAGACATGTACACGCTCCCCCAGTTATTCAAGGACGCCGGTTATCGCACGGCTATCGTTGGGAAATGGCACCTCGGTATCGGTGACGGCGTAACTGCAGTCGACTGGAACGCTGACGTTAAACCAGGCCCACTAGAAGTAGGCTTTGATTATTCATTTTTGCTACCCTCGACCAACGACCGCGTGCCTTGCGTTTACCTAGAGAACCACCGAGTCGTAAATCTCGATCCCAGCGATCCTCTTTTTGTCGGCTCGAAACCCGCAGGTGTCGTGGCGACCGAATACCCTGATGGCAAGAAAAACCCTGAATCCATGACTTATTACAAAAGCAGTCACGGCCACAACACATCCGTCATCAACGGTATCGGACGTATTGGGCGTCAATTTGGTGGTAAGTCCGCCCTCTGGAACGACGAAACGATGGCCGATACGTTCGTTGAGAAAGCAACCGAATACATCTCCAATCAAAGGAAGAACAAGCCTTTCTTTCTCTTCTTCTCGTCCCAAGATATCCACGTTCCGCGGGCCCCACACCCACGCTTCCGAGGTAAATCTAAATTAACCTATCGGGGTGACGCTATGGTCCAACTCGACTGGGCAACCGGCGAAATACTTGACGCCCTCGAAGCCAACGGTCTCGCTGATAACACACTCGTCATTTTCTCCAGTGACAATGGCCCCGTCTATGACGATGGCTATGAGGATGGAACTACCGTGCTTACTTCTACTAAAGAAGTCGACCGCGGGCATGATGCCTCCGGACCCTACCGAGGTGGTAAGTACCAAATCTACGAAGGAGGTACTCGAGTACCGTTCATCGTCAAATGGCCCGGTCGCATTGAGATCGGAACATCCGGTGCAATGGTCAACCAAATCGACTTCATCGCATCCTTTGCCAGTCTGCTAAACATAGAACTCGACGACACCCAAGCGCCAGACAGCCGCAATGTCCTGCCAGCGTTACTCGGGCAATCCAATTCTTCCTATTCCCTGATGCTCGAAGAAGCTAAACGCACCGTTGCCCTACGAGACGGTCACTGGAAATATATTCCTACGCCAGCCAACATAGGCGGACAACTGTACAACCTTGAGTTGGACCCAGGTGAGCAAACCAACGTCGTTGAAAAACATGCCGACCGAGCCAAGCAAATGAACATGCGGCTCGAGGAGCTTGTAGCCACAAAACAAGGCATTCGGTCAGCGACAAAATAACTCGCTTGGCTATTTCAGCGATTGCAAATACGCCACAAGGTCAGCTAACTGCTCTGGCGTCAGATTATTGGAAAGCCCGACCGGCATCATTGAGCCCTGGGATTTCACGCGCTCGTCGATGTCCTTCTTGTCTAAAGTTACGGGCACACCGTTTGTTTGACGAATCTGCACCTGCAGCGCACTCTCACCAGTAACGAATCCACTGAAGACCTTACCCTGCGCCGTCTGGAATAGATACGTATCAAACCCTTGTGCGATTTTAGCGCTGGGCTTAAAGACAGATTCCAACAACTCTGCTTTTTTGGACCGCTTGCCAATGTCAACCAAATGCGGCCCCTTGGGTACTTGTCCGTTAGCCGTCGTGTGACACGCCAAACAATTCTGTTTCTTAAACAATTCCGCCCCTCTGCCAACATCTCCCTCAAACTCAGACGCTCGATAAACCACCACATCAGCGGCCAAATTAGCAATCAGATCGGGATTCGAACTGTCCGCCTCGACAATTACAATCGGCGCGATCGGCTCAGTTTTTCCAGTCACCGCGGTGGCTACCTCGAGCCCTTGAATCTTCACTTTATGCCTAGCAAACTCCACTCCCGCCAGCTTACGACTTTCCGCGTCTATCTGCGGAATAAATTGCTTCAGAACAGCGGTGATCGTGTCGCTTTCACTCCACTTTTGGCGATCGTAATAAGGCCCAGTTCGATCGGGTCTGGTGCCCCACCAATCCCCTTTGTACTCACCTTCACGATAGTACAAGCGGATGAGGGTCGTAATAACATCTTGCCGAACCTCGGTACTTCGAACTTCACTTAATTTTTTTACCAAGCCATTGACCACAACCGCATTATGCATGTACTTCAGCGCCCATAACGCTCCGTCGGAATATGGGCCTTCAACAGCCTGCAAGCAAGCTTCCACTGAACCACAGAGAACCAATGCTCGCACGGCAAGATGAGGCAACACTCTGCCGGGATCCGCTTGTTTGTATAACGGCGTTAATTCGGGTACAGGATATTGTTCGGATCGATTTGTGAGCGGCAAGATTGCTTCCGCTGCCTCGGCATCACCAATGCGGCCCAAGCTAATCAGCGCCTGAGCCTGTACTCGTGGATCCTCGTGCTGCAGCATTTTCACAAATGGTCCAACTTCCAACCCTGACAATTCACCGAGACGATCTGTCAAAGCTCGCATTACATTGACGCTAATGCCCGAATCGCCCATCAACGAAATGAGATCTTTGCTACAACTTTCTCCCGCAAGCTGCTTAAGTGTATAAATAGCGGCCACACGACCCTCTGTGACACTGCCTTGCTCTTTAATAGCCGACAGCAAATCTGCATAGCGCCGCTCTGTTAACCCTCGTCGCAAAATCTCTCGCTGTGCATGTATTTGATAGACGTGACTCGGAGCAAACAAATGCTTGAGCAACTGACCGTCTGTTTGCTCAAGCATGAAAGGGAACGGTTTCGGCACAAACCCCGTGGGAACTACTTGCGCCACAAATCCAACATCGGGACCCTCGTAGGCAAATTTTCCATTTTTCCAACTCGCGACATACATTCGGCCGCTACCGTCAACATCCAGATCCGTGGGGCGCGGGAGTTTCAGAAACACTTCTTGATGAGCATCATAGGTAGGTCCGTTACCAGGTAAATTGTGTCTGTAGATTTCACTACGACCCCAGTCGCAGGTATACAATGCGTTGCCGTATTGCTGCGGCCAGCGGAGGTCATGCAAAAACATCGATCCACACCCTGAACCACCGCCATAGTCGGCCAACGGTGGCAACCCTTCCTCCGTGAAATTCAAATAGAGCGACGGGTATCCGTAATCGCCCGATTGATAGATGTGGCTCAGTCGAATATCCCAACCGCCACCGTCATTAGTATTGTCGCGGGTAAATATATTCATCAGCGGGTCGATGCTGACATCCAGAATATTGCGCTGCCCCCAGCTATAGACTTCCATGTCTGTACCATCGGGTCGGACTCGCAAAATCCCCCCTCCGCGTTTAGTGAGCTTTCGGCCATCAGTGCCGGTAGCATTCACAAACCCAAAGTCACCCACCGCAATGTACAACCAGCCATCAATCCCCATGCGGATACCATTGGTCGTATGATCAGCGCCACGCTTATTTAACTGATCCGTAGTAATACCCGTAATCAAGGTTTCCTGCTCATCAGCGGTACCGTCGCCATCTACATCACGAAAAACACTTAGCAGCGGTGGATGTAGCACCCACAACGATCCGTTATCGAAGAACAACCCTCGCGGATGATCCATTTTCGCAAATTCGTTTATAAGATCAGCACGCCCGTCTCCATCAACATCGATACATCGCAGCACTTTGCCTTGTCCTGGCTCTTTACCCAAAGATCCTTGCGGGTCCACACCAACAAATAATTCACCGGTTGGCGCAGCCGTGATACAAACGGGGTAATTAACTTCCGGTGGATTGCCAAACATCGTAACGTCAAATCCAGCTGAAGCCGTTACGTCTCCGGTCGTCGAATTGGTCGGATTTGTTGCCACAGAGGCCTTAGGAAGCGGCGGCAGGTCCGGACTTTCATACGCCTCAAACTCCCACAGGCTCGCCCAATAGCCTGGCGTGGAATTCACAAAAGTGACTTTCAAGAATTTTGTGCCCACCGCGTCCACGGCGTGAGGGGTGACGCGGCCCTTTTTCGTGTTTTTAGACTGGTCGACAATCACATTCCAGTTTTCGCCGTCTTTTGAAGCGGAAACCTTATATCGATAAACGGCATTGTCTTTTTCCCAATGTATCCGCAGCGACCGTACATGTTTGGCATCAGCCAATTCCACTTGCCATGAATCACCGTTGCCCACATCATGACTGCACCAGCGCGTTGATAAGTCGCCATCATTTCCATTTTTGACAAAGTTCTTCTTGTTTGTCTCTTCACTATCAGCTTTCGCGGGCATCTTCAGTGCTAAATTTCCCGGACCGCAGCAGCTCACCGGCAGCCGATTTGCGCTAGGCTTGTTGGCACCTTTCGGTGCGACTTGAATGTCAATCAATTTCTTAATGCCGGCGTCAATTTCGGGAGTGGTCTTCGTGAAGTGCTTCGCGGGGTCTAAATCAACGGACCACAGAATTCCACGAGTCAGCATATCTAGCCAAGCCGGTTCCGCCATGGTCTCGTTGTAGTGACCGATCGTCGTTGCGAAAACGTTCCCTTTACCGTATTTATTGGTCCAGATGCAAATCTGAGGTTCACCGTCTGGTTTACGTTTCGCTTGGCCTAACACCGTCGCGGTATCAAACAGTTTGATCGAATAGTACAATTCGCCCTTGGGTGCTATGAAAGTCTCTCCAAAACCTTGCATCGCGGGATGATCCGGCTTTACATTATCCACTTGGTATGAATAATGCGCCCCATGCCGAGGTGACTGCATGCCGACGAACTCAAACCACTTGTCATCGCCGGTGCGGTAGGAATGCATTGCACAGTGTATCAGAATTGCTGGCAGGCCTTCCCGATGTGGGCGGATGATATTTTCGACCCAGTCCTTGTCCGGCACGTTCGCAAAACACTCATTGTGCAGCACTACGTCAAATCCATCCGACCAATTTTTGTCACGATATAGCGGAATCTTGGTATTGGTCGTCGTACCACCTTGTTGCACGATTGTCCAAATAACATTGGCGCGAGCGGACACACCTTTGGCAATGATCTGCTTCTGCCGCGTGTAATCGTGGCAACAACCGCCGCAGACCAATAAAGCGCGAATCGGACGCTGGGGTGTTCCCAAATTCGCAGTGGGTTCAGCGGCCTCCACTAATTGTGATGACAGTGACAATAGGATAACTAACAGCACAGCCGAGACGTTACGCATGGATGGGATTCTCACCAAGAAACAATGTTACTATTACACAAATGCAAACTTCAATCGTAACACATCGAGCATCGACCCGCGAACGCCAATCTGCAACACGTTACCGACAGCATGGGGTGGCAGCCTGAGTACTGGTGGTGGCAAGAAAGCCATGCTTGCGTCTTTAGGACCGCAACTTTGCGAGCTTTTCGATCTGTGTGAGCATTAGCTTGCGATGCGTCGTAATCGAGGTTTCATACTGTTTAATAATCCCGTGCAAACGTTCAACTTCTTCCTGCAAAGTGGCGGTTGCTTGAGGATCCTCGCCACATGCAGAACACGGTTGGAGTCTATCAGTCATAGTCGAATTCTCTTCTCAAAGTTGATGCGGTCGTATTAGTCACACATGTTCCGCATGGTCCAAATGTTGTGGAGCAAGGTGTTCCCGCCCTGCCTATGTGTTTAGTATAACCTAAATAGCGGGCACAATGTACTTCAGATTATCCGCAGCAGCCTCGGCACATACCACCACACCTTTCACGTAAATGAACGTATCCCTGAAATCGCCTCGGACAATCTATCAAGGTCGCCACCCGTAAGTTAAAATGCATTACGGATAAACGTACCCAAACTTCACTAGGAACTAATTACATGAATCGCATTGCCGCCACTCTTATTGTCTCAATAGGACTCTCCATGCTAACGACCATTGTCACTGCTGATGTTTATGAACTCCGTACGTACACAACCAATGCAGGTAAACTTGATAACCTTAACGCTCGATTCCGCGATCACACTGTTGCTCTGTTTGAAAAACACGGTATACAATCGATTGGTTACTGGGTTCCAGTAGCCAAAGAAAACACGCTCGTTTACGTCATCAAACACAAGAGTCGGGATACTGCCAAAGCATCATGGCAAGCATTTATCGCTGACCCCGCCTGGAAGAAAGTCGCACGAGAGTCACAACTAGATGGGAACATATTGGCCAAAGCACCAGAGTCTGTCTACATGGAAACGACCGACTACTCTGCCACATGGAAAAATGGTTCCGCCGACGATGATGACCTCTTCGAACTACGAATCTACAAAGCGGCAGAGGGAAAATTAGGTAAGCTCGACGCGCGGTTTCGTGATCACACCATTCGCCTATTTGAAAAACATGGAATGCGTAACGTCGCCTATTGGCACCCAACAGATGAACCCAATTCAAAAGACCATCTGATCTACATCATCAAACATGAAAGTCGCGCAGCCGCAAAAGCGTCGTGGCAAGCATTTGGCGCAGACCCAGACTGGAAAAAAGCCGCTGCTGCATCAGGCGTCGGTCGCCTAGCAAAACCACCTGCGTCGACTTATATGAAAGCCACTGACTACTCGGCGATCAAGTAACTGAAAAACGGTCGCCCATGTAGGATAACGCCGAACTTCTGCGACGCAAATCACAATGTCTATTTGATTGGCTCTCGCCAAATTGGACGTTTTTCGCTGATAAGTTTCTGATGGTAGCTATCCGCCTGGCGTGTCATCGAAGTGACTAATTGAGGCAGAGTTTCAGCGAGGTTGTGCTCCTCCGACACGTCTTTGCTGAGATCGTAAAGTTGGACTGGTTTTTTGAAATGTAATTTATAGTGGCCAATGCGAACCGCTTCTACTTGCATTTTTCGATAGTAATAATAACCTTCGATCGCATGTGGTGATTTTGCGTCAACGTTTTGAAACAAACCGGTAATCTCACGACCGTCGATCGGACGGTCTGCGGGAAGCTCCACTCCAACGATTTTCGCAATCGTCGGTAGAATATCAATCGTCGCGGCTACTTCGTGACAGGTTTTATTCTCAACGATCCCTGCCGGCCAGCGCATCACACACGGCACTCGCATCCCTCCTTCATACGTCGTCGCTTTACCCGCACGCAACGGTAGTGCGCTACCGCCGTGGTGTTTTTTTGATAACCAAGGGCCATTGTCACTGGTGTAGATCAGCAAAGTATTATCAGCCACCCCTAAATCTTCAAGCGTTTTCATAATGCGACCAACGGAATGATCGATGTGTTCAATCGTTAAGCGATAGGCTTCTTTGGGATCCGGGTCGTAACGGTCATCCCCCACAAACAAGGGCACGTGGGGCATGGCATGGCAGAAATGCAAGTAAAAAGGTTTTGCGTGATTCGCGTTAATGAATTTAACCGCCTCGTCTGTATAACGGTCCGTGAGGGTTACTTGATTAACGGGTTTCTCAACGATCTTTTCATTTCGATATATTTCATTGTCGTAGATATCAAACTTTTTCAGGCGCCATATTTTATCAAGGGAATCAGCGTCGTTACCCCAATCCTTTTGTCGCGCCATATCATTACTGTAAGGAAGGCCAAAATACGAATCGAACCCTTGTGCGGTCGGTAAAGTTTGCGGTTTGTCGCCGATGTGCCATTTTCCGATCATGCAAGTTGCGTAGTCTTTTTGTTTAAGAACATCGGCAATCGTAATTTCATCTGGATGAAGTCCGACTTTTGAACGAGGTCCTAGCACCGGCGGCATACCAATACGTGCTTGATAGGATCCTGTGAGTAAAGAAGCACGCGACGCACTGCAGACACAATAACCCGAATAAAAATCAGTAAAACGAATGCCTTGCTTGGCTAACCCATCAATATTGGGAGTCTTGATGTGGGGCGATCCAAAACACCCCAAATCTTGATAACCCTGGTCGTCCGCAAAGATGATAACGACATTGGGCATCCCAGCCTGTGCTGTAACGGCGAACGAAATCAACACTGCCAAACACAAAGGAATTACTCTCATTTCAATTCTCCAAAAAAAGATTAACGTGGAACTGATCGGCAACAACGACCATTTTCATAACCGCTGCCACTACGTTACCGCAGTGGAACTCAAGGCAATACGTTTTCAGAAATGGTGCTACGGTCGAATGAAACTGTTGATCAAATCCGTCTTGCGAAACAACTACCGCCATGTTACCAAAACAACAGAACACGACATAACAGGATAACTGTGTGCTCGCTATCTACGATCCCTTACCAACAAAACAACCGATTATATTTTTTGCTGTCAAATTGGTTCTCGCAAGAACAAGTTTAATTTTATCGCTCGTTACAATACCTCAATGTATCACGCCAACTGAGCGCCTGGGCGACCTTGTTGGATTACGTACGAGGCTGGCGTCAGTATCGGTGAACCCAATTTATCCACAAATGGTGTTGCGCGAAAATGGCTGGTCCACGTCTCCGCTGTTAAATCGCAAGACACGTAACCGCGGTTTGAATTGTACCACTTAACGAAGTCATTCTGTTCGGCGGCCCGCACATACTCGGCTATATGGTTGCCGCCATTACCCCCAGACGTCATCGCCGTACCTACAAACTCGGTACCGACCAGTGGAGATTTAGGGTCTTGGAAATCTAATTGCAGATCATTGACCCAGTTCACGTGGATATCGCCGGTAAGCACTACAGGATTACGTATTTTTCGCTCGTGAAAGAATCTCAACAGCCGACGCCGACTAACCTCATAGCCCGGCCATTGATCCATACTGTAACGACGGTCTTCTCCCTCACCTCGGTTCAATGGCGCCATCATCACTTGCTGCGCTAAAACATTCCAAGTTGAAGTAGACTTTAATAGATTGGACATCAGCCAATGTTCTTGAGGATCACCGAGCATCGTCCCTTGCGGATCAAATACTTTCCCTGTCATCGGCTTGGTCCGATCACCATTAGGCTGGTCCGTGCGGTACTGCCGAGTATCAAGCACCTGGAAATTTGCTAGTTGACCGTACTGGCACCGTCGATACAACGTCATGTGCGGACCCTGCGGAAAAGAGCGTCGCCGCAATGGCATGAATTCGTAATACGCTTGATAGGCATTCATGCGGCGCGCCAAAAACTCTTCGGGAGATATCCCGTCTTGCTCCGACACCAGGTTGGCATAGTTATTGTCAAATTCGTGGTCATCCCATGTCACCAACCAGGGGAATATTCGATGGGTTTCCTGCAGAGATGTATCAAGACGGTACTGAGTGTACCTCATTCGATAATCCGCCAAACTGTGAATCTCAGAACCGATGTGCTTTCGTACTCGATTATCCCTTCCCCCACCTTCGTAAATGTAGTCGCCAAGGTGAACGACCAAATCCAAATCTTCCTTTTGCATATGCGGGTAGCCATTAAAATACCCGCTCTCATAGTGCTGACACGATGTAAAGGCGAAGCGAACGCGGTCCGGCATGGCGTCGCGTGCTGGGGCCGTACGCGTGCGCCCGACGGGGCTCGTTTCATTGCCCACATGAAAGCGATAAAAATACCAGCTGTGGGGTTTGAGTTTATCGACTTCAACATGCACTGAGTGCCCTAGTTGGGGCATGGCGAGTGCGGTGCCGCTGCGGACCACGCTTGTAAAGCCCTCG
>DTSG01000353.1 GCA_012965455.1 Planctomycetaceae bacterium
CCGCACTGTAGACATTGTAACGAAGATTGAGAGTTTTAGCGCCAACTATCTTCGTGGGTCGTCTGATGCAAATGCGGATTTAATCCAAAAAAGCAAAAGACGCTGTCACAAAATGGTACTCGCACAGAAGTACCCCGCTTAGAGCTGCTCCGGTTAAGGCCTGACTCGGTTCACGGTTCCCTCTTGCGAGCACCATTTCACAACAGCGCTCTATTTGTGGAAGCGATTTTCTCTAATCCACCAGATAATATCTGCAATCACTATATAGATGTTTTAAATCGACCTGACCATTTCCGCAAGAGGCGACGATGCACTCCGTTACCCCTCTTTCGCTCTAGTTCAAGGGTGCAAAACCTAGACTACGTCGTGTCGTGGTAAGTTGCCCACAATGCATACCTTCATGCCAAATAGCCATTTCAAAGACCGCTGCGAAATCCGCCATGAACTTGGGAGCACCATCAGGAGTCGCAGCACCTAACTCCTCATCACTGAGCTTATTCAAGATACCCAACAACACTTCACGGCGACTACGCATAAACTCACACACTTGCTGTACATCTGGGTAACTCGCAAGATCGTCAACTGGCTGCGAACCGATGCCAAATAACTCTGCATATCCATCCGGGAGACAAGCACAATCGGGATTAAGCACCGATATCATAAAATTGTCGGTCACGCCCATGTGGCCAACAAACCATAAAGCATGATTAGCATCCGGCGTTACCTGGTGAACCCACGAATTTGAGTCTGAAAAATCTTCCAGTAAACGCTCGGTAAAAATGCGTGCACTTTTTAATCGACTATATAAACGCTCTTGTAGCATGACACCAATCCTAAAGACATTCACTCAAACCACTTCAACAACTAACTGTTCTGCTTCAGCGAGACTTAGGGTTACCATGTTATCATTCAATTTCAGCCGCAAACCATCTGGTGTTTGCCCCTCAGCTACCACTGCCTCGGCCCCAATGCCAAATCCATTTTCACTAAGAAATCTCAGAAAATCAGGATGCTGGTCGAGGACTCGAATCAACCGCACAGTCACTCCCTGCTTAATGCTCGCCAGTAATTCGCCATCATTGGTCGAGACCGTTCCATCAGCTTTGGGAATTGGATCTCCATGGGGATCATGATCCGGTCGACCCAAAAATTCGTCAATGCGGTCGACCAACATATCGCTTACGGCGTGCTCCATATTTTCAGCCTCTTCATGCACTTCATCCCACGTTAAATCCAGCGTCTTCACCAAAAACAACTCGATCAGACGGTGGCGACGAATAACACGCAATGCCAATGCTTGGCCTGAGGTGGTTAGCTGTACACCTTCGTAAGGTTGATATTCTGCTAACCCCGATGCGGACAAGGTCTTCATCATACTGGTCACTGTCCCTGGCAGCACGCCTAACACATCAGACACTTGTCCGGTAGCAGCTGGTTTGCCATCTTGGCAGATGCAAATGTCATATACCGACTTAACGTAATTTTCAATGGTGAGACTCGGCAAGGAAAATTCTCCTAAATCATAGTTGCTGCCCAAGTGTTTTTATTAGCCGTATCCCAAAGCAACGACCGTTCGACAATTTTCATACGTGAACTGAACAACTATAGAATAACGGGGTAATGCCAAGTTATCCATAATGCCGCGCTGTGCATTAGCGAGTTTGTCGTTGATTACTTATGTAATTCCTTGATGTTGGTACACTACACGTTAACTTTTTGGACTTTTGTGATAAATACCACTGAGAACTTCTAGATTAAACGACAACGAAAAATGACGACCCGATTAAATGACAGCGCCGCAGTCTTAGTGCAACAATTACTCGAGAAATCCGCCGAACTAGAAATAACTCACTCACAACTAGACAATGGCGTTACGATCATCGATCTTGGCATTTCAGCAGCAGGCAGTTTAGCCGCAGGCATCTCACTCGCTGAAATCTGCTTAGCCGCACAGGGCCACGTCACGCTCGTTCCCCTTACCAGCGAGCTGCCCACCGCACATGCAGTTACGATCAACTCCGATCAACCACTTGCAGCCTGCATGGCTAGTCAATACGCCGGCTGGCAAATTGTGACCGACGACTTCTTCGGAATGGGCTCCGGACCGATGCGAGCGGCCGCCGGGTCGGAGGACATCTTTAAGTACATCGGCTGTACCGAATCCGCTTCGCACGTCATCGGAGTCATTGAAACTGCGTCCATTCCGACGGAGACCGCATGTGAGCTCATCACCACCGCCTGTCAGATTGAGCCGCAGAATCTAACGCTTTTGGTCGCCCCGACCTCTAGCCTTGCGGGAACTGTCCAAATCGTCGCTCGCAGTCTCGAAACCGCAATGCACAAAATGCACGAACTCGGATTCGACCTTCACCGCATTCAACGTGGCACAGGAACGGCTCCTCTGTGCCCGCTCGGCAAAGACGACCTACTATCCATTGGGCTCACCAACGATGCAATCCTATATGGCGGCGAGGTGGAAATTTGGGTCCGTGGAGATGACAGCAGCCTCAGCGACATCGGTCCAAAAATCCCCAGCAATGCATCTGAAGACTACGGTCGCCCATTTGTGGATATCTTCAAACAATACAACAACGATTTCTACAAAATCGACCCCCAGCTATTCAGTCCAGCAGCTATTCGCATTAACAATGTCGACACTGGCAATGCTTTTTGCTTTGGTGAAATCAACTCCGCTGTATTATTAGAATCCTTCAACTCTGCCCGACCTTCAGACTAAGT
>DTSG01000354.1:0-8142 GCA_012965455.1 Planctomycetaceae bacterium
TGACTTGGGACCTTGTGGGCCATAATGATTTGGCTTCCGTTTAGCGAAACGCTTGAATAACAATAGACGCATTGTGTCCACCGAACCCAAAGCTGTTACTCATGGCTATTTCGATTGGTCGTTGTTTTGGTGTAAGCGGTGTATAGTCCAAATCGCATTCAGGATCGGGAATTTCAAGATTGATCGTTGGTGGAGCAATTTGATCTTGAATACCCATGATGGAGAGAATTAGTTCGATTCCACCACTTGCACCGAGCGAATGACCAAGTGCACTTTTGGTGCTGGAAATACTAAGTTCATACGCATGATCGCCGAACACAGTTTTGATCGCTTTTGTTTCCGCTAGGTCGCCAAGTGGTGTACTGGTACCGTGGGCATTGAGATAATCCACTTGATTTGCATTAATGTTTGCATCAGCTAATGCATTACTCATACTGCGACAAGCGCCGAGTCCTTCAGGATCGGGTTGGGTAATGTGTCCTGCATCACAACTTGCTCCAAAGCCAATGACTTCGCAATAGATTTTTGCTCCCCGAGCTTTTGCGTGTTCCAGTTCTTCGAAAACCAACACACCCGCTCCTTCACCCATCACAAAACCATCACGATTTTTATCAAAGGGTCGTGAGGCTCGCTCAGGTTCATCATTGCGACGTGACAGAGCCTTCATGTTCTGAAATGCACTGAGCCCCATCGGTGTAATCGCAGATTCGGTACCCCCGGAGACAACAATATCGGCATCATTGCATTGGATCATGCGTAGGGCATCGCCCATCGCGTTATTTGCTGAGGCACAGGCAGTCGCAACACCATAATTTGGTCCGCGCATACCGTAACGAATAGCAAGATTACCTCCGGCCGCATTAAGCATCAGTCGTGGAATCGTCATCGGGGACACGCGGTCGGGGCCGCGACTCAGTAGCCTAGCGACTTGTGTTTCGATTTCTCGAATACCGCCGATGCCTGAACCTAAAATTGCACCGCAGCGAAACGGGTCTTCTTTTGCAAAGTCGATACCGGAATCGTTAACGGCATGAGTACCAGCGACCATCGCGAACTGCGTAAAGCGATCCATGCGTTTGGCTTCGCGTGGTGGTATTATTTCGCTAGGATCCCAGTCGTAAATGTCACCACCGATTTTGATTTTAAACAATTCAACATCGACAACTTGGAGCTTGTGGATTCCGCTTTCGCAATTTAGAATCCGCTGCCAAAGATCATCGACATTTTGGCTTAACGGTGTGACAACGCCCAGTCCTGTAACGACAATTCGTCGTGTCATAGTAACCAGATTTATGCTGCTATTAGGAATTGTTAGATTCGATAAAGTCGATAGCTTGACCAACTGTTTGGATTTGTTCGGCTGCTGATTCAGGAATCATCAGGTCGAATTCTTCTTCCAGTTCCATGATTAGTTCAACAGTATCGAGCGAGTCTGCGCCCAAATCGTTTACGAATGAAGTCTCACGGGTTATTTTTTCTTTGTCGACAGCGAGTTGTTCGGCAACGACATTTATTACTTGTTCTTCAATAGACACAGAAAGTCTCCTTGGTAAGCTAATTTCCTGATGTTTTGTCCACACGAGTGGTTGTTAGATTCTACAGGAAAGGCAGCTAGTTTTAAAAGTGATTCTTGGGGTTAATATTCGAGGATGTGATTTGTAATGCATCTATCAGGATAGAGTAATCTAGTTCCAACGGTCAAGATTAACCACATCGAGTTGTTCACAGTTTTACTGTATTAATTGATTTTGGAATAGGACGATGGGTCAACCGGTCATTCCCCCATCGACAGCTAGGGTGTGACCGGTGATGTAACCGGCTGCATTACTTGCTAAAAACACGACACAAGCGGCTACATCGGCCGGTTGTCCAAGTTTTCGAGCGGGAATGCGTTTCTTCGCTTCTTTGATTATGGCTTCGCCGAGTACATGAGTCATTTCGGTTTCAATAAACCCTGGGGCGACACAGTTTACGGTCACGTTACGGCGTGAAATTTCTCGGCTAAAACTACGAGTCATGCCGATCAGCCCTGCTTTTGAGGCAGAATAATTCGTTTGTCCAATATTTCCGATGAGCCCTGACACACTGGACATATTAATGATTCGGCCATAACGGGCGGACATCATATGTTTAGAAACAGCTCGCATGAACAAGAAAGCGCCGCGAAGATTTGTATTGATGACGTCGTCAAAATCTTCATCGCTCATTCGTGGTAGTAGGGCATCGCGAGTAATTCCTGCATTGTTGACGAGGATGTCAACACTTCCCCATTGTTCAGCAATCTGATCGACCGTCTGGTCGACACTTTCACGGTCCGTAACATCCACTGAAAATGCACTGGCTTGACCTCCTGCTTCTTCAATTGCAGTTACAGTCTCAGCAAGTTTATCCGCATTTCGAGCAAGACAAGCGACTCGTGCTCCGTTACGAGCAAGTTCCATAGCACATGTTTTCCCTAAACCTTGAGAAGCGCCGGTTACAATCGCAACTTGGCCAGACAGGTCAACGTTTAGTTGCTTACAAGTTTCTTCGGACATGATGTGTACCTTCTAGTTAAGTGCAAGTGTGCCAGATGTTAGTGTCCGGCCACTGCTTTGTATATCGTTGTACCGTCGATGAAAATTAATTCAAGACCACAAAATAACAAGTTTAATAGTGTAAGAGAATAAATCTATATCGCTAGTACCTATTCAGCTTTATACGAGTCAGACCTTAACAGGAGACATTTTCGCAAGGTGTTTTTCGGGCGATTCTTCGCAACAAACCGCGCAATACACGTCCGGGGCCGATCTCATAGAACTGATCGATCCCTTGGTTAAGCAGGGTACCCATGCACTCTTCCCAACGGACAGGAGAAACGACTTGCTGTACAAGATGTTGACGAATTATTTCTGGGTCACTGTGTATACTGGCATCGACATTAGAGATTACTGGGATGCGCGGGGCGTTGAGGGCAACATTTTCAAGTACTTGTCGTAGTGGTTCAACGGCCGCTTGCATAACTTCAGTATGAAAGGCACCGGCGACCGCTAAGGGAATCGCTTGCATTGCGCCCGCTTCAATGGCAGTCACTTGAATGCGTTCACAAGCTGTGCGAGAACCAGAAATGACAATGTTGCCGGGACACAGATAATTTGCAATTTGCAAGACTTCGCCGTCTTCACGACAACTGTCTACAAGTTGTTGTACATCGTCGGTTGATAAACCGAGTAAACTGACCATCGTGCTGTCAGCTTGCTGAGCCGCTGCTTGCATCGCACTGCCGCGTTGTTGTACAACTCGTAAACCATCCTCAAACGACATCACTCCGGCAAACACTAAAGCTGTGTATTCACCAAGACTCAAGCCAGCCGTAGCAGTGCAGGCGTCGACAGTTTGAGGATCAGATGCTTTGAGTGACTCGAGTGCTGCCAGACTTGCCACAAATAACGCGGGTTGGCTGTGATCGGTTGTGTTGAGCTTCTCGGCTGGACCCTGGGCACAGAGATGTGCTAGGTCATAACCAAGGATCTCACTGGCTTGTGCAAACAATGCAGCAGCGGTTGGAAGTTGCTCAATTAATTCTTGAGCCATACCAACTGCTTGGGCGCCTTGCCCGGGGAATAAAAAAGCGATGTTACTCATTGAAACGCAATGTCCTAGTAGTCACGATCTAAAGTGAGGATGCGTTGGTTTTTCGGGGACCGCGAAGTGGCAGTGCTGTTTACCAGATTAGCTTACTCGTCGCTGACTGTAGCAAAGCGGCGACCGGTTTCCATGTAGGTACCACACTTTGGACAAACCGTGTGACTTGGAATTGGGTGGTTACACTGCTTGCAAGCGCTAAGTTGGCGAGGGGTCAAAGCGTGATGACTTCGACGCTTGTTTGTGCGAGAGTTGGAGTGTTTTCTTTTTGGTACTGCCATGATAAAACCTAATCCTCGTCGCAGGAACTTGTAGAAGTCCTATGAAATAGAGGGAGATTGTGACTTGTTTGTTGGTGTTATTTACTAATATTATCAGCAAAAGACCAATCCTAGAAGTGCCCTTAAACCCTGTCAACAGGCTAATTGTGAGAAATGCAATAGCCACTGAGGGATGAATGACTTGGAATGCCGCTGGAATTGGATTGAGTCGCGTTAAGTTGTAGATCATTACGTAAATAATGTATCTTGATCATCTCCAACTGATTCGTCGTCAATATCGACAGGCTTACCTGACATTCCCATGTGATCGAATGCTCTTTGAGTCGCAACTCGACCTCGCGGAGTTCGAACTACCATTGCTGTCCTCAATAAAAAGGGCTCGACCTCATCAATGAGAGTATCACTAGCGGTATTAATTGTATGCGCAATTGCTTCGACCCCCGCTGGGCCACCGTGAAAGACACCAATGAGAGTTTCCAGGTATTTGCGGTCCATTTTATCGAGTCCGAGAGTATCGATTTCCCATTTTAAGAGTGCGGCGCGGGTTACATCGGGGTCGATCTTTCCATCTGCTCGAGCAGTGACATAATCTCTCACACAGCGCAAGCGATTGTTGGCGATGCGAGGCGTGCTCCGGCTACGAATAGCTATTTCATTAGCTGACTCATCGTCAATTTCCATTTGGAGTATTTTCGCATTGCCCTTGATGATCTGCGTTAATTCTTCCACCGAGTAAAAATCAAGGTGCTCGCGCATTTGGAAGCGATCTCTCAGTGGGCCCGTCAGCATGCCTGCTCGGGTTGTTGCACCGATCAACGTAAAAGGCTTAATGGTCATATTGATGGTACGGGCGTTAAGGCCATCACCGAGAACCAGATCGATGCGAAAATCTTCCATCGCGGTGTAAAGGTATTCTTCGACGTTTGCGGGAATACGGTGAATTTCATCAATAAACAGGATCGCTCGGTCTTGGATATTGGTCAGGTAGGGGATCAGATCTTTTGGTGCTCGCAGCGCCGCTCCCGATGTCATCTCAATCGGGACTCCTAATTCGTGCGGGATGCACGTGGCAAAGGTAGTTTTTCCTAATCCGGGCGGACCGTCAAATAGAATATGTCCTAGTGGTTCTTCGCGTTGTCGAGCGGCTTGAACAGCGATTTCGAGTCGCTCAAATACTTCCCGCTGACCCACCATCTCGGACATCCGTTGTGGCCGCAATGAACGGTCATCATTTTCCGCAGAACCGACCGGTCCTAGGATTTTTTCCCGATTCATGGTTTAGCCTTGAAAGTTTGGCGGATAGCGGATAGATAGTCTACGTGTGCAAAAGTATATCAAAACTAGGCATGCTAATCTATGCTGAGTGCATGATCGCATACGTCATGCGCTGGCGGAGACGTAAACGCGCGGTGTGGTATTGTTCTAACATGATTTAGCACTGTCCTCATATGACGGTAATCATTATGCTGGCAAATCGAATAAGGATATAAAAATCATGAAACCGTTACCGCGAACAGTAGCAAAAGCGTCCAGTGAACGAGTTGCAATCCACTAATAGAAACCGTCGTATCTTGGGAATTGACCCGGGTGTCAATATTACCGGTTATGGCGTCATCGATCAGACTGGCCAACAGTTGGAGTTAGTTGAGGCTGGAGTGTTGCGCGGAGGTAAAGGCGACTTGTCTGAGCGTTGTCTGAGGTTGTATCAAGGATTGGTTGAAGTTCTGGAGTCGCTGCACCCGGATGAAATGGCCATTGAACAACTATACTCACATTATCAGCGCCCACGGACGGCCATCATCATGGCCCATGCACGCGGTGTGTTATGTTTAGCGGCACAACAACGAGAAATCCCTATGAGTGATTATGCGGCGACTCAAATAAAAAAAGTGCTCACAGGAAATGGCCGCGCGTCCAAGGGACAAATGCAATTGGCGGTTTGCCGTGAATTTCAGTTGGCGGAAGCCCCCGAGCCTCCGGATGTAGCCGACGCTTTGGCAACAGCGTTGTGCCACGCGTTTATTGGTCGGTCGTAATACAATGGTTGCTGGATAACATTCATAAAGTAATGAACAACAAATCGAAAATGCAGAGAAGGGCGGATTGTCGTGATTAAATATGTAACGGGTCGTTTGGTCGAAGTGTTTGATAGTTCGATCATCATGGAAAATGGTCCCTTTCATTTTGAGGTCCTCGTACCTGACTTTGTTCGTCATAACGTGCAGTCATTGGTTGGCGAAGATCTCAGTCTACATACCATTTTGTATTTCGAAGGAAACCCGCAAGGTCGCATGAACCCTCGGATGGTCGGTTTTTTGAGCAAGGTCGAGTTGGAGTTCTTTGAATTGTTCTGCAGCGTGGATGGTGTCGGCGTCAAGAAAGCACTGCGCAGCATGGTGCGTCCGGTGCGAGAAGTGGCACTGATGATCGAGAACCAAGACGTGAAGGGTTTGTCCACGCTGCCTGGAGTTGGTCCTGCAACCGCCGAGAGGATCATTGCCAAGTTGCGGCGAAAGATGGCGAAGTTTGCCTTGCTTGTTAGTCGTGATCAGGCAGCAGTCATGGATGTCGAGCCGGACTTAGTGGATCAAACGTGTGAAGTTCTACGCAGCCTAGGTCATAGTGATGTCGAGGCGAGACGTTTGATTGACGCTGCTGTTGAGTCCGGTGAAAAATTCAAAGACGTCGAGACTTTGTTAAACGCTGTTTATCAACAGACTCGTTAGTCGCCGCAGCACTATTTGTGCCATTGGGTACCGTCGGCACGGTCTTCGATGGTAATGCCCATTTTCAGAAGTCCGTCACGGATACGGTCCGCGGTCGCAAAATCTTGATTGGCTCTGGCTTCTTCACGTAAAGCTAACATCAATTGCATTAGTTGCTCGGTCAGTCCCTGATCTTCATCCATTGTATTGTCCTCCGTCTGTTCGCTCATGAAAATACCTAACAGTGCCGTGAGTTCCCGCATCGTTAGCATAGCTTGTTTCAAGCTATTAACATTTGTCGCATCAGCATTATCAGTCGATTCGAGTGATGCTTGATCGATAAATCGATTGATGCTACGGATGAGATCAAACAGATCGCTAATGGCGCCACCGGTGTTAAAGTCATCATCCATCTTGGCTAGATACTGAGCGCGGTGTTTTTGTACTTGCAACAAAAAGTCACATTCTCCCGCATCAAAATCACCAGTGGATTTGTTGTCTGCAATCGGCAGTTCGAAAAATGAACTACCACTGATCCGTTGAAACCGCTCGAACAATCGTTCGAACGCAGTCAGTGCTTTCCCCGTTTCTTCAATCCCTGCTTCACTAAAAACAATCGTGCTACGGTAATGGGATTTCAAGAGAAAGAACCGAATACGTTGTCCGCCTTGACGGTCGATTAAATCTGCCAATCCTCCGGCACCTCGTGAACGACTGATTTTTGTTTCGATAGTTGCTGGTGCGCCGCCATCTCCATCTAGTTCCGCTCGACCCCCCACTTTTCCATCATTCCCACCGGCTCGCATCAACCCATTGTGCATCCAATATTTAACCATCGGTTTTCCGTGGCAGCAGGAGCTTTGAGCCAATTCATTTTCGTGGTGGGGAAAAACAAGATCTAACCCACCACCATGGATATCAAATTCTTCGCCAAGTATTTCTCGGCTCATAGCAGAACATTCAATATGCCAACCTGGTCTACCAGCTCCCCAGGGACTGTCCCAACTAGGTTCTTCCGGTTTAGCGGATTTCCACAAAGCAAAGTCGTTTGCTGATCGTTTGCGTGCTGCCGCTTCACCGCCGGCTCCCTGAGTGCTATCGAGTGTGCGATTGCTTAGATGCCCATAGTTCTCATCTTTTTCTACTTCAAAGAAAACGTCGCCATCGACATCGTAGGCAAACCCTTGGTCGACCAAGTTTTCGATGAAAGCAATGATATGTTGCATGTGCTCCGTTGCGCGAGGCATCACATCGATTTGGTCGACACCCAGAGAATCCAAGTTCGTTAAATAGTCAGCGGTCATTTCTGTCGCGAGTTGCTCCATAGAAATGCCCTGTTCACGACTCTTCACAATCAGCTTGTCGTCCACGTCCGTAATATTCACGACCCAGGTGACCTCATAGCCTGAATATTGCAGATAGCGTTTTATGGAATCGAAGATGACTGGTCCGACCATATGTCCAATATGGCTTTGCGCATAAACCGTTGGGCCACAGAGGTAGATTCCCACTTTTCCTGCTTGCAGTGGTTC
>DTSG01000354.1:8197-9880 GCA_012965455.1 Planctomycetaceae bacterium
ATTGTTATTACCGATGTTACTGTTGCTGCAGCAAGACAACGCATTGGGCAACGACTGCTTCGCCGCGGCCGACAGGACCAACTTGTTCGCCGGTCTTTCCTTTGACAAACACTTGTGTAGAGTTGATTTCCAGTAATTGCGCTATACTGTTGATTATCGCCTCGCGGTGCGGGCTGATTTTAGGAATTGTGGCAAGAATAACACAGTCTAGATTGTTGATTTTCCAACCAGCTGCCTGTACCTGTTCGTAAGCAATTCGTAGCATCTCTTGGGAGCATCGATTTTTGTTTGCGGCAGCCGTATCGGGAAATAACTGACCGATATCGCCTAGGGCACTTGCTCCGAGAATCGCATCGGTAATCGCGTGTAATAGTACATCGGCATCGCTATGACCAATTAAATGATGGTCACATTCAATGTTGACTCCACCTAGTAGCATCTTGCCACCCGAGCCAACTCGATGCGTATCGTGCCCTATTCCGATTCGTACTGCAGTTGTCAAAACGTATCCCCTGTGTTTTTGATCGTTGTTGATCGAGTCTGCATTTTACGCAGCGGGTTGAATTGATGAAAGATGCCAAAAGTTTGTTGAGCAAACTTCGCAGTAACTTCCTGTAAATAAAGGATAACACATTGCGGTTGTAGTACTGTCTTGACTTTGCGACGGCATCTATAATCTCAGCATGTCGATTATCGAAATCAAAGGTCTGGAAAAGACCTATCAGGTGTATCAAAAGAAAGAGGGTCTCCGGTCTTCTCTGCGTGGGTTGTTCAAGCGCGAATACAAGCAAGTCAAAGCAGTGCAGGGTATTGATTTGCAAATCGAACAGGGAGAGTTTGTTGCATTTCTGGGACCCAATGGAGCCGGCAAAACGACAACGCTGAAATTGTTATCTGGCGTCATTCACCCCACGTCCGGAACAGCCATGGTAATGGGGCATATTCCATGGCAGCGCGCGAACGAATATCGACGACGATTTGCGTTGGTGATGGGGAATAAGAACCAATTGTGGTGGGATCTGCCAGCGCAAGAATCGTTTCGGCTACATCAACAGATCTACCGAATCGAAACGGGCGTCTTTCAAAACACGCTGGACGAATTGACGGATTTGTTAGACCTGCAAGATTTGTTGCAGCAACCAGTTCGTGAGTTGTCACTGGGGCAGCGGATGAAGATGGAATTAACAGCAGCTTTGTTACACAGTCCTGAGGTGTTGTTCCTAGATGAACCGACGATTGGTTTGGACGTCGTTGCTCAGCATAATATCCAACAGTTCCTCAAATACTATCAACAGAAACGCAAGATCACGATTCTGCTAACTAGCCACTATATGAAAGATGTTGCCGCCTTATGTAAACGCGTGGTGATCATCGCTGACGGATTGATTAAGTACGATGGTTCCCTAGAGGGGATCATTGAAAGTACTGATCAACGCAAATTGATAATATTGCAATTTCGGGACGCCATCGATGACTCGCTGCTGGCTGCTTTGAAAAGATTCGGTGACGTGACCGATGTTGAAACACCACGCGTGAAATTGACGGTTACGCGCGATGTTGTGCCCCGCATGCTCGCGTCGGTTTTGGATAGCTATCAAGTTGACGATGTTGTGGTCGAAGATCCACCGCTAGAAGACATCATTGCTGCTGTGTTTTCGCAAGTAACAGGGGGTCGCGTGAACA
>DTSG01000355.1 GCA_012965455.1 Planctomycetaceae bacterium
TCAGGATGGTGTGTCGGCTAATACAATGGCTGATTACATGCCATCGAACACCCCTCCGCTTTGGAGAGCCTTGGTGGTGTTGACGTTTTTTGCCTTGGTCATAATCATTGGATTGCGAGCGATTGGACCATTGGATGAGTCACACCTGATTATTGGTCCTTTATTCAAGGCGGAGCCTCAAACCAGTGAAGGACCTCAAGGTGAGATTGAAGCTCCTGCAGTTCCCTCAACGGATAACCAATCCACCCAAGTGTTATCTCCCCTCCGAATGATTGATACAGCTGAGGGCAATCACGAAACAACGGCGGCTCCAACGGTCTCCGGGCCGATAGCCCGCCTCGATATAAGTAGCCGAACCCCAAACCAATTCCAAGGTAGTGATGAGCATGGTAGGGCTAACGTGCTCGGTGAATTCTTAGCAGACCATGAATTACTAGTCGCGGTTGACCCTCAGACGGGAACATTTGAGCGAGTAGTATCGGCGGCTATCATTGGCCCAGGCACGATCTTGCAGACATTCACACCATATCGCCCGGAAATTACATTGCGATCTGGCGCTCGATTAATGCTTGTCAACACAAGTGAATTATTGATTCCTGCAGTGGTTGATGGATTTACGCAGTTACATTTGCGACAAGGTTGTTTGGTGTTGCGGGGTGAGGCAGATCGTAAGACGATCGTGCCGCTACGTGTCGGCGACCGTGAAATAGACGTTTACCTAACAGGTCCTGAAAGTCTTGTTACCGTTCAGGTAACGCACGGTGTTTTATCTACAGCAACCTCCGCCCAGTGGGTTGTTCAAATTCATTGCACGCCTTCTGCCCAGTGGCAAGACCGAGGTGTTGCGGCCGTGGAGCAAGGGGGCGTGGGTAGGGAGCCAGCGGTTCAGGCGACAACGATTCAAGCTAACGGGACAATGAAGATCACGACTGAAAAGCAATTACCTAGGTGGTATCAGATTTCGCAGACTTTGAGTGCAAGTCAGCGACAGACGGCGCAAGAGTTGGTGGCCGTGTTGTCGGACAGTTCCGATCTATCGACCGACCTGCGAAAAGCGTTTGAAACTCATCGCTTGTTGCAAGTCAAAATTGTGGCGGCGCGCTGTCTCATGCACTTAGGTGAATTTAATCCGATCATGGATACATTAAATAATGCGGACTACCGCAGCACTTGGGAGGATAGTGTGACAGCAATTTCTAAATGCATGAAGCAAGATGAATCGAATATGGAGCAGATTTCAGCGGCGTTGCAATCGCGAGCCGGTGATCAAACAGAGATGGTTGCTGCGATGCTTGGAACGTGTACTGACGAGCAGTTGCAGGGTGATTTAGGCGAGGCGATGGTGCAGGGGCTAGATTCAACTGTCATGTTGGAGCGAGTAATTTCTTTCATCCGGCTAAAAAATTTGACAGGCAAGACCCAAATGTATTTCCCAGACAAGAATCCAAATCAGCAGGTTGTGTCGATTCGTCGTTGGCAGCAATTATGGACTGACAAAAAACTCCAGCGACAAGGTTCTGTGACAAATGTTTCCTATCTTATCCCCTAATAACGCTTCGGCTTGTTGCGAGGTCAATCGAATTACATGGGTTCTAAAGAGTTTTGGACTCGGATTTCTATGATTGGCGGACATGCGATGGTAGCGTTTGATAATGGATCAGTTAGCTTAGGCAGTTGCTGTGCGGCTAATAAAACCGCCAGTTTTGGATTTCTCCCGCTGTGGTACAGGTGAGCGGAGGCTTAGTAGAGTGCGTTTTGCTAAGTTGAATGGTTTGGCAATTTGATATTAGTGCCCTAACAAGAGCAAGAAACCCTTTGCGTTTTATGGATTCTGGTGTAAAATATATTGGTTAAGCCATCAGCGGTTTGACATCCGAGTTCTCAGTGAACGAGCTACTGAAGCGGTTTTACTGCGAATTAGGAGCGCTCCTCTGGTGATTTGACCCGATTGCGAATTTAGCATTTGAAGCAATGCCGCCGGGTTCGGGCCCTGTGAGAAGGGGTTTCGGGGCTTTGGCTCGCGAGGCTTTATTTCTCCTGCTGGTACCGAATTTTGGTAACTCTTTTTGGAGGGCATTTGTATGCTGATAGAAATTTCTGCAAGACATGGTCATATTAGTCACCGAACCCAAGAGCGTATTCAAGGAAAAATTGGAAAACTATTACGATTTTATGACCGTTTGACATCAATTGAAGTGACGATTGATCTTGGACATCGAGACAGCCCGGAAGTTGAAATTCGGGTGACTCTTGAGCGGCATGATGATTTTGTTGCAACATATACAGCACCGAGTATTGTTGCAGCCGTTACTGGTGCCGAACGGAAAATAGAACAACAAATTCGACGTTACAAGGATAAAAAACACAAAATACGTTCATCTCATAGAGGCCGAGTACCGGTGCGTGACTTTATTCCTGAGGTGAATTGACCAATTCAAACAAGTGAAAGTTTACTTGCTTTGAATCCTAAGGTTATTAGCGTACAGCAGTCATGCTGATCGAAGCCTGATTTAGTTGGGACTCTATTAAAGAGGACCATGAATATAAAATGGTTTCATTGGATTTAGTAGATTGTTTAGTGAGTCGCAGTCAGCTTGGTTTATGCCATGCAATAAAAACGACTGGATCTCACTGTTGCACAATTATCACACCATGGTATTGCAGTTAATGCAGTTGACGTAATGGTTTCATGGTGAAGTAAGTAGTGTGTTGTAGTGCTAATGGAATAACATCATCCAAAAAGTATCGGCGTATCGGAAACGGTATGGCAGTACTGGTGTTAGGGGTTCTGCTAGTTTATTTTTGCGAGATTGAGTTTGGTTCGCTTATCAAAGGGATAATGCTCAATGAAATTCGCAGATTTTATGTGTGAGAAGTCAATTCGGGTCGAGTTACAAGCGGCCGATAAACCTAGTGTCATCCAAGAGTTGGTTGCTGCATTGGTGGAATCCGGACAGGTCAAAGAAGATGACCAAGCCGGTATTATTGAAGCCATCATGAAGCGAGAAGAACTCGGAAGTACTGGTATTGGTCGCGGTGTGGCCGTGCCTCATACGAAACACCCCAGTGTAGAAAATTTAATTGGTACTGTTGGCGTAAGCGCTGCTGGTGTCGAATTCGAAAGTCTTGATGGGGAAAGCGTACAACTTTTCTTCTTGTTGATTTCACCTCCGGATCGTCCTGGAGACCACTTGCGAGCACTAGAAAATATTTCTCGTCAATTACGAGATGATACTTTCTGTCGCTTTCTTAAGCAAAGTAAGACAGCTGAAGATATCACTCAGCTGTTAGAAGAAGCAGACAATAACCAATTTGCTTCCTAGCGACTCCGAATCCTTTTGCAAGGTTTAGGATCCAGTGGCGTGGGCGGACTGTTTTTGACGGTCGATGTTCTGCGCTAATATGGGGAATTGCTCTGCAGAAAAGATGCAGCGTTAGGAGCAAGTGCTACCAGCAAATGCAAACATAGATATCAATTTAAATAATCGAAACGTAGTTAAGTAACAGAAAACAATATGAGCATACAACCTGCCGGACAACCCGACTCAGAAACAAACGCATTCACATCAAGTCAACGTATCGAACAAATGCCAACCACAGACCAAGAACAATCAGTAACCGTAAACAATTCGGAAGGGCTGCACGCTCGACCGGCTGATCAGTTTGTGCGGTTAGCTATGCAATTTGATTCGGAGATTACTGTGTGCAAACATGGAGTTGATGCGGTGGATGGCAAGAGTATTTTGTCCATTTTAACGTTGTGTGCTACACGCGGAACTGAATTAGTAATTAGAGCTCAAGGTGACGACGCAGAAGATGCCGTTTGCCAACTCAGCAAATTGGTCGAATTGGGTTTTGATGAATAATCCGTGTTTCGCATTGTTTTAAATCACATACAAATAACCAACACAGCGCTTTACTGTCTGGTGTCGCTTCAAGAACAAAAATGAAGCGATGCAAGAACAGCGGCGGAGTGCTGATCACAATACTAACGGGTGATCGCAAGAACTCGTTTTGCTCCGACAAAGGGCAGCAGTGACTTGCAAGTATGACTCCCTTTGAAATAGGGCGATACAGAGTCGCCGCTGGTTTGTGACTGAAAGAAACCAATGCAAATACTCGAGGGTATTGCGGTTTCGCCAGGCGTTGCAATTGGCGAAGTCGTGGTGATCGATAATGAAGGATTTCGTATTCCTGCTCGTTTTGTTACACAAGACGCCGTAGCGGGTGAGATTCTGCGATTAGATCAGGCGATTGCTAGCGTCAGTGTAGAGATTGCTAAGAACCGAGATAAGATTTCTGACCGACTTGGTGAACACTACGGAGCAATTTTTGCCGCTCACTTGCAGATGCTGCAAGACCCCACCTTGCATTCTGCTGTGGAAGCGATGATTCGTGAAAAGAACCATTCGGCAGAGTATGCCGTATCCAAGACGTTACGCGGTTACGCCAAAGTGTTTCAGGATTTAGATGATCAATATCTCTCAGAACGTGCGCACGATATCTTTGACTTAGAGAAAAGTTTGCTTGGTAAGTTGCTGCGGCGACGTCGCGAGTCACTTAATAATCTTTCCACACCGCTTATCGTGCTCGCTCATAATCTCACCCCCAGCGAAACAGCTAAACTTGATCCTCGATTCGTGTTGGGGTTTGCGACTGAAATTGGTGGCCCAGGTTCGCATACTGCGATTGTCGCTAAAGGTCTAGAAATTCCTGCTGTGGTGGGGATGGGTCAGTTCTTAACGGATATTTCCGGCGGTGATGTTGTGATTGTTGATGGCGATCACGGACAAGTCATTCTCAATCCAGATGAACCCACACTAGCCCGCTATCGCACCGAAGTCGAACATCACCGGTCCCAAGCAGCAGAATGGTCGGTCTTACGAGACTTACCAGCGATGACTACTGACGGTACTGAAATACAACTGGGCGCAAATATTGAATTTCCGCACGAGGTAGCAACTTGCTTAGAGCGGGGGGCAGATCTAATCGGGTTGTATCGCACCGAGTTCTTGTATCTCGGTACAGATGACGAACCGACCGAGGAAGATCATTATGTCGCTTATACTCATGTCATAAAAACAATGAATCCTCGCCCAGTCGTCATTCGTACACTCGATCTTGGCGCTGATAAAATGGGTCAATTACCGTTGCATGAAGAAGAAAGCAACCCGTTCTTAGGCGTTCGCAGCATTCGACTGTCATTACGGAATTTGGATTTGTTTCGAATCCAATTGCGAGCTGCATTGCGAGCAAGTGCATTAGGTAAAGTTCGGATCATGTTCCCCATGATTACGACTCTTGATGAGCTGAGACAGGCGAAGATGCTATTGATCGACACGATGGAAGATCTCAATGAAGATCAGATCGAGTTTGATGAAAATGTCGAAGTGGGGATGATGGTGGAAGTTCCAGCTGCGGTCATGATGCTTGATAAACTGCTCCGCGAAGTCGATTTTATCAGCATCGGAACAAATGACCTTATCCAATACTGTCTTGCTGTGGACCGTAGCAATAGTGCTTTGGCAAACTTATACCGAGCCAGCGATCCGGCTGTATTGCGACTAATTCAAACAACATTAAATCTGGCCAACGCGGCCAAAGTGCCGGTAAACCTATGTGGTGATATGAGTACCACTCCCCGCTATATTCCATTGCTCTTGGGCTTGGGATTGCGCAGCATGAGTTTACCACCAAGCGCTATACCCGAAATTAAACAGGTCTGTCGCAGTTTCAACATTAAACAATGTGGTGAAATTGCCAAGCGAGCGATGTTGCTCGACAGTGCCCGAGAAGTCGATACATTTTTGACTCAAGAGATTAGACAGGTTATGCCTGATCTTGCTCCCTAAGGATTTCACTCCGGTTGGCAACAGTCAAACAACAGAAAATGGTAACCCAATGAAAAAAGAAATGATAATCAATGTGTCGCAACCCGAGGAATGTCGGGTCGCGGTCATCGAAGATGGACAACTTGAAGAGCTCTATGTTGAACGAGCCAGTCAAGGCAATTGTGTCGGGAATATTTATAAGGGCAAAGTCGTTAATCTCGAACAGGGTATTCAAGCCGTGTTCGTGGATTTTGGAATCGGTCGAAATGGATTCTTGCATATTAGTGACGTCGAGCCGCAATACTATCGGCAGGGTGGATTTGATCCGAACAAGCCGATTGATCAGCAAAACGACAAAAAACAAGACAAGAAAAAACAGGACTCACGGCGTAAGGGCCGTGGACAACAACGCCATTACAACGGTGGTCGCCCGCGAGTGAAACCTCCGATTCAAGACATTTTTAAGAAGGGTGATGAGGTTTTAGTGCAGGTTATCAAAGAGGGGATTGGTAATAAAGGGCCGACATTATCGACTTATTTAAGCATTCCCGGTCGGTACCTAGTGTTGATGCCATCCTTAGGTCGTGTCGGTGTCTCGCGAAAGATCGAAGATGACAAAGCGCGGCGTAAGCTGCGTGACATATTGCTGGATCTTGAGCCCCCTAAGGGACTTGGGTTTATCGTCCGCACTGCTGGCCTCGGCAAAAAACGTGGTGATTTAGAACGTGACCTGGCCTACTTGATTCGGCTCTGGAAAGCGATCGTCCGTCGAGTCGAGAAGACTCAAACGCCGGTGGATATTTACGAAGAGAGTGACATTATCATTCGCACGATGCGTGACACAGTCAATTCAGATATGGATGCGATCTATATCGATGAAAAGGATGCTTATAAACGTGCTCGAAATTTCTTGGAAATGATCATGCCCAAATTCGTGGATCGTTTACATTTCTACGACGGCAAACAACCGATCTTCCACAAATATCAACTCGACCAAGAGATTGCTCGAATATATAAACGTGAAGTTAAGCTGAAGGAAGGTGGTTCCATTGTTATTGATCCGACCGAAGCACTTGTCGCGATCGATGTTAATAGCGGTAACTTCCGGACGGACAGTAACGCTGAAGTATCCGCTTATAAAATGAACTTGAACGCAGCCAGAGAAATCGCTCGGCAACTTCGATTACGTGACTTAGGTGGCGTTATTGTTAATGACTTCATTGACATGCGACAGGAAAAGCATCGTCGGGGAGTGGAACGAGCATTACGTGATGCGATGGACCGAGATCGTGCGCGCACAAAGATCATGCGGACGAGTCCATTTGGCTTGATTGAAATGACTCGACAACGGATTCGCCCAAGTCTCAAACGCAGCGTCTATGATGATTGCCCTTGTTGCTCGGGTCGTGGTATCGTGAAAACGGCTGAAAGTATGGCGATCGAAGTTGTCCGTACACTGATGATGGCTAGCCGTAAGGATGAAATTACGCGAGTTACGGTTCGAGTGCACGAGGGTGTTTCGGCTTACCTAAACAATAAGAAACGTCGTGAAATCATGGCTCTTGAAGAAGTAGGAGATATGGTTATCCAAGTCCTTAGTATTGAAGGGTTGTTCCCAGAACATTTGGAGTTAGATTGCCGTAATGCTAAGGGTAAACAGGTTAAAGTTTGATGGGCCGCGTTTAGGTTCCGCCTAAAGTAAACTAGTGAAAAAGAAATTGGAATCCGCGGATTAGCCCCTCGACGAAAACGGATTCTTGGGATATTTTTAACGGTTCCTCGCAGTTGTGCGAGATAGTTTTTACCGCTGATTTGTTAATGCAAATCAGCAACAGACACATTTATTTGGATAATAGAGCGTTATTATGTACGCAATCATCGCTGACGGTGGCCGTCAATATAAAGTAGAAGAAGGTCAAGAGCTTGAAATTGATCTTCGTGACGTTAATGCTGGTGACGAGATCACATTTGACCGAGTGCTGACGATTTCTAGCGATGAAGGTGTCAAAGTTGGTCAGCCTGTAGTAGAAGGCGCTTTGGTTACAGCAGAAGTTATCGCTGAAATTAAGGGTGAAAAAATCTACGTCCAGAAATTCCGTCGTCGTAAAAACTCGAAACGCCGCACTGGCCATCGCCAGCGATACACCAAAGTCCGCGTTTCAAGCATCACCGGCTAATATATCACGGATGTTGTCAGTTTCTATATTCGCGCCCCATTGTGTAAGTTGGTGGCGCTAATTAGCGTTCCTTCGCGGTTCAGTCTTGTTCCGCGTGGAGAGCTGCGTGTTGCTGTTCGTCTTGAGGGCGATTGTCGTGTCCTTTACCTACGGTGAATTCAATGTGATCTAAGAACTTCACATTGGCACATTCATCAATTTCATCCATCTGACAGGCGGCGTGATCGGGAATGAAAAACCGAAAAGGGCCACCCTGGTCAACACTCAAAATAGCACCTTCCAGATGATGTACAATCAAGCCTCTGTCACAGACGGCCGCTAGTGGAATGCTGGCATGGAAATCGTCTAACGATCCATGCAGGCCAATATGAGTTGCCTCAGGCGCAGGAACACATAACTGCAACAGGCCCTGTAGTTGAACAGCGGCGCCTGTTCGCTTTGGTAATAGGGTCGCAATGTCAGCTACTTGAAATTCAGCATCGATATCTACGGCTAGTTGTGTAGCAGTCAGCTCCAATTCGGTTTGCACGAGGCCGGATATTCTAAGTGTTTGATTGGAATTGTTCATTGGAATTGCATTCTAACGCGTTGGTTTCAAGTGGACATCTTGATTTTTGTCGACGGTTGGTTCAGCGGAAACAATGGAATACCGTGTTGTGATGCGACAGCTACCAATATTTATTATTCTAACCCATACGCTCCGGCAGGGGGTGTATGAATACCGGTCAGTCTGGCGATGCGACCGTTGCCCAGGAACCGTGGTTCAATCGTAATGTGGACACCAAAATTATCACGGCTCTCATCATAATTAATGCCAGCGCGAACGAGCAAAGATTCGCCGATTCTTACCAAGGACAAGCTTTGACCGATATTACCTGTATCACCGAGGTCGAATGAAGTGCCAATGATGGCGATCCATTTTTGCGACATTTTGTAACTAGCCGCAGCATTGAATATGTGGCTGGAAATAGGACCGTCGATCATGCGATAACCTAGAAACAGGCGTCCGTTTTCTGGGCGACTCAAGACGCCGCCCACACTGACTGTCTTTAACCCACCACCGTAAAAGTCAAAATAGCCGTCGGATAAAATGGTAAAGCGATCTCCAACGTGCCAGCGGTAATCGTAGTCAAACATGCCGGTGTGTTGACCTTCGTTATTGTCAGCATCGGGAAACAGTAGTATTTCTGCATTGAGAACCATCCAATCCACCACGTGTTGTTTTCCCGCAATCCCACGTTTAGTCTGCCAACGTTGTTCCGTCGCTAAGCGGAATGTCATCGCGTCATCAGCAATTTCCGTAACGGGTGAAGTGACATTACCTTGCATGTTTGCCCGATAAGCAAACATCCGTTCGTCCCATTTGGTGGCGATGTTTTGCCCTGCGATTCCGCCAAATGTGTCAAAAAAGAAACGGCGACGGTAATGCTCTTGAGCATCATCGTCTAAGGCATCGTAACGCGGAAATCGATCCATGTTTTCGCTAGCGTCTGCCCAATAGGCGTCGAGCATCCAATTAACCTTGTGGGCCAATCCACTTACATTGAAGAGTTTACTTTTGATATTCGGGTCAGTTCTCGACATTGGTAGGCTTGAACGGATGCCGACTTGGCCATAGGTCCGAGTTACACTTTGGTGCGAGATGTCATCGCCCCAATAGGCAGCCTCGCCAAGCAGATAGGGGACCACTTTAACATTACCCCATTGCATGGGGAAATCAATTTCTTGTCGACTAGCCGCACGGATACCCGAATACTTTTGTTCTTCACCAGCGAGCAGATCAAACTTAGCTTGTTCTGCGACGTCGAGCGGCGTGGTGGCAGGTTTGAGCTGTCCAAAGCCGACGCTGGTGTGTTCATGCCACA
>DTSG01000356.1 GCA_012965455.1 Planctomycetaceae bacterium
TGGTAAAGCGTTCGAAGAGCGGTATGAAGAGTACGAACGTCGAGCGGACGACGGAAAAATGCGCATGCACCGTCGAGTTGGAGCCGTTGCCTTGTGGC
The DNA here is from genome assembly GCA_012965455.1 of Planctomycetaceae bacterium. Taxonomy (GTDB): domain Bacteria; phylum Planctomycetota; class Planctomycetia; order Pirellulales; family Pirellulaceae; genus UBA721. Next base: position 99 of record DTSG01000356.1, read on the forward strand.
GAAAAATGTTAACGCGACTATTCGAAACAGGTCACCCTTGGATTACTTGGAAAGATCCTTCTAATATCCGCTCTCCGCAAGACCACGTTGGTGTTGTCCATAGTAGTAATCTTTGTACTGAAATCCTGCTTAACACAACTTCTGAAGAAACGGCTGTATGTAATCTTGGCAGCATTAATATTGCGGCTCACGTGCGAGACGGAAAACTGGATTTAGAACAGTTGGAAATCACCGTCACGACAGCCATGCGGATGCTCGATAATGTTATCGACATCAATTACTATCCGACCAAAGAAGCTGAGAATTCCAATCGTCGTCACCGCCCGGTTGGCATGGGCTTGATGGGTTTTCAAGATGCGTTGTTCCGTCTTGGGATCGGTTATGCGAGTGATGCTGCTGTTGAATTTGCCGATCGCAGTATGGAAGCGATTTCGTATTTTGCTCTAAAGGCTTCCTCGGAACTTGCAGCTGAACGGGGAACGTACTCCAGTTACATCGGTTCGAAATGGGATCGTGGCCTGTTGCCGATTGACACCATTGAATTGCTTGAGCAAGAACGTGGTTGTGCTGTTGATCTAGATCGCAGTACGACCTTGGACTGGGATGTGATTCGTCAAAGCATTCGTAAAAACGGCATGCGTAACAGTAACGTTATGGCAATCGCCCCGACAGCTACCATCTCCACTATTGTGGGCGTTTGCCAGTCGATCGAACCTTCCTATAAACACCTGTATGTTAAGAGCAATCTTTCGGGCGAGTTTACTCAAATCACGATTTATTTGGTTGACGAACTGAAGCAACGTGGTTTGTGGGATAGTGATTTACTAGAAGCCCTCAAATACTATGACGGATCGGTACAAGAAATCGAACGCGTGCCGGATGACGTGAAATCGCGTTATCACACCGCCTTTGAAATTGACCCAGAGTGGATCATCAAGTGTGCCGCGCGACGCCAGAAATGGATAGATATGGGTGAATCTCTAAATCTCTATATGGCCGAACCCAGTGGCAAAAAACTGCACAGTATGTATATGTCGGCATGGGAAAAAGGATTGAAGACTACCTATTATCTGCGGACGCTCGCGGCGACTCAGGTTGAGAAATCGACTGTTGATATCAATAAATTTGGCGTGCAACCACGTTGGATGAAAAGTGGTAGTGCCTCTGGCGATATTACCGTTGACCGTGGTGAGCCAGATTTACCTGCGACGGCGGTTACCAGTGCCTGTAGCCTCGATGGTGACTGTGAAGCTTGCGAGTAGCTATGGTGAATGCCGAAACTGCGATACCCAAAGAGTAAAAATAATAATCAATAATAACAACTAGATTGTGAAGACAGGAGCCCACGGATGACCACTCCAGAAGGACAAAATCTACTTACGAGCGAATCAGGCCGAGTAGACGCAAGTAGTAAACGACTGATTAACTGTAACCAAGTTGATGTAAATCAACTGATGCCGCTTAAATATCATTGGGCGTGGGAGCATTACAACAATGGTTGTGCAAATCATTGGATGCCGACAGAAGTACCGATGACCAAAGATATCGAGACTTGGAAATCGGATAAGCTTTCCGATGATGAGCGCCTGGTGATCATGCGCAACCTCGGGTTCTTTGCGACCGCAGAAAGTCTTGTTGGTAACAACTTAGTCTTAGCGATTTTTCGACATGTCACTAACGCCGAATGTCGCCAATACTTATTGCGTCAGGCATTCGAGGAAGCAATCCACTCACACACTTTCCTCTATGTTGTGGAAAGCCTGGGACTTGATGAAGGCGAAATCTTCAACATGTATCGTGAGATACCGTCGATCGCTGCTAAAGATGAGTTTGAAATGGAGTTGACGGCTGAAATCCTCGATCCCGATTTCAGCTGCGAAACCTTCGAGGGTGGCCAGACACTATTGAAAAACCTAATCGGGTTTTACTTGATCATGGAAGGCATCTTCTTCTATTCCGGATTCGTGATGGTGCTTTCATTCCATCGTCGGAATCTAATGACTGGTATTGGAGAGCAATTTCAGTACATCCTTCGCGATGAAACCATTCACCTCAACTTCGGGCTTGATCTGATCAATGGGATCAAAGCCGAAAATCCGGAGTTGTGGACGGAAGACTTCCAAGAACAAATGATCGCCCGCATTCGCAAGAGTGTTGAGTTAGAAATTGACTATGCCCAAGACTGCCTACCAAACGGCGTTATGGGACTCAACGGTGATCTGTTCACTGATTACGTGCAGTACATTGCCGATCGCCGCTTGGAACGTATCGGTTTGCCAGCTCAGTACGGTTCGTCGAATCCTTTCCCTTGGATGAGCGAAACGATGGACTTATCGAAAGAAAAGAATTTCTTTGAAACCCGAGTTACGGAATACCAAAGTGGTGGTTCGCTGAATTGGGACTGAGATCCAACATGAAACCGAGGACACGGAGTATTCTGCATTTCCAGGTTTTTGCGGATGCTTACAATTTCCCCACGCTTGGGAGGGCCTGCTAAGGTTCGCCAGGCGTGGGGTTTTTTTGGCCTACGAATTGAATCACAAATTTGCATCAATTAACACGAAGTGATCAGTAATATGAAAAAGATGACCTTCCTCCTCATGATTCAATGGGTATTTATTATGCTTGCGATGCTACCCAACGTTACCTCGGCTGAATCTAAAACAGCAGATTGCATTGTCTATATTGGTACTTACACATCTGGTGAAAGTGAAGGCATCTATGCTTTTCACTTAGATTCGGACAAGGGTACATTGACTCGAATTGCCGGAGTCACGAAGTGCGAGGAACCCTCTTTTGTTGCAGTACATCCGAGCGGCAAGTATTTGTATGCGGTTAACGAAACGAGCGAGTTTATGGGGCAGCCTGGGGGCGGTATTACCGCGTATGCCATTGATCGTTTAACGGGGACATTGACGAAGCTCAATTCACAGTTGTCTCACGGCGATCATCCCTGTCACTTGATGATTGACCGTAGTGGACGTTGTGTGGCTCTGGCCAACTACACCGGTGGTAGCATCGCAGCCTATAAAATTGGCAAAGATGGTTCGCTCAGTGAAGCCACATGTGTGATTCAACATGCTGGTTCAAGTATCGATCCACGCCAACAATCTGCGCACGCCCACTCTATCGATGTTGATTTGAATAATCGCTTCGTCGCTGTTTCAGACCTCGGCATGGATCAAGTGTTGACTTATCGTTTAAACGCTCGACAGGGAATGTTAACCCCTGCCGTTGACCCGTTTGTCAAAGCAGTTCCCGGTGCTGGACCGCGTCACTTTGCGTTTCATCCTAATGGTGCGTTTGCCTTTGGTATCAACGAATTGGATTTGACTACTACGGCCTACGCGTATGATGGACGAGTGGGCAAACTGCAGTCGCTGCAAGTCATTTCTACACTACCCCCTGGTGAAACAAAACAAGCGGGGCAGTCGACAGCCGAGATGTATGTGCATCCCTCTGGAAAATTCTTGTATGGATCCAATCGAGGTCATCACACAATCGTGGTCTATCAGATTGACCAGCGGACGGGCAAATTGACTTATGTAGAAAACGAGGGAACTCAAGGTGAAACGCCACGTAGTTTTGGTATCGACCCCAGTGGACGGTTTTTGTTGGCCTTGAACCAAAGCACAAATACCATAGCGCTGTTTCGTATTAACCAAGATACCGGGGCTTTGGAATATACGGGAACCACCGTCCCCTGCCCCGCCCCAGTCGCGACCGCTTTCCTGCGGTGATCGCATCAGCCGTCCGCAAATCGACCTCGACGTAGGAGTCGGTTATTAGTACTCTTTCCACGTGCTGTTCTTACCGTGATGAGACTGGCTTGAATAATCTATCCGTGAGAGGAATACGTTTCGATGAGCTTGAATTTGGTTTTGCTTTTTGCTGCAGAAGGTGATGACTCCGCGGCGAGTGACTTACAGTGGTTTGAAGGTATCGATTGGGTGGGCTGTCTGTCCACTTTTGGCGTTGCCTGTCTCATTATGCTCGCTTTTTATGTTATCGCACGCATCCTGCAGAGTGCGTCTATGCGAGTCGGAGCAAGTCGGCATATCAATCAAGATTTAGCGGAGTTTATGGGGCGAGTGGTAAAGGTAGGCGTTTTGATGATGGGGTTAGTCACCGCGTTGTCAAACCTTGGAGTCGATGTCTCAGCGCTTGTTACAGGTCTCGGGCTCACGGGGTTTGCTTTGGGTTTTGCGCTCAAAGACGTGATTTCCAATGTGCTCGCCGGCGTGCTGATATTGATCTATAAACCGTTCGTGAAATCGGACTACATCAAAGTCAAAGGGCATGAGGGTCTGGTGGTTAGCACCGATTTGCGTTACACGGTCCTCCGCGATGAAGCCGGAGCAAAACTCTACATCCCCAATGCAATGTTATTTGTGGATGCTTTGCGAGTTTCGTCGGAGGCTCCCGAGTCTGCAGAATCGTCCTGATCAAAGGCGCGCCGAGTTACGGTGAATTGGTACGCATGAAAGCCTGTTTTGTGTTAGCAGAAATGCGCGCCGCGAGTACCGACATAGACGCTGTAAAGTGACGTACTGCCGCACATGAAGAGTTGGTTTCGTTTGCTGCCGCCAAAGCAAACGTTAGCACAAATTTCGGGTAACAAGATTTGTCCGATGCGTTTTCCCTGCGGGTTGAAAATGTGCACGCCATCATAGCCAGCCCCTACCCAGCCAGCGCTGGCCCAAACGTTGCCAGCCACATCCGCCCGAATACCGTCTGCAAATCCCCCTTTGGATTGCGTGTCGCCAGCATCGTCGGTCATGTCGAGCATCATGGACGTATATTCCCGGCCATTTTCCAGGTCGGTTTGTTCGACGACATCCCAGACTTTTATATTGCGAGGAGCATCGTCGTAATGACTTGCACCCGTGTCGGCTACGTATAATTTTTTGTAATCTGGTGAGAAGCACAGGCCGTTTGGCTTAAATATCTCGTCGGTGAGCTTGTGGACCTTGGTGGTCTTCGCATCGATTCGATAGACCGCTTCTTTTTGGTACGGTTGTGGCCAGTTGTCTTTGTTCTCAGCTTCTCGGCCTTCGAAATCCATTAACCCACCGTAACCTGGATCTGTAAAGAAGATGTCCCCCGTAGCTGGATGAACAACTGCGTCGTTTGGTGCATTCAAGGATTTGCCGCCATACGTCTTGGTCAACACAGTACGTGTGCCGTCGTATTCGTAGCGAGCGACTGCTCGCGTCAAGTGTTCACAGGAAATCTGGCGACCCGTTGTGTCAAATGTATTTCCGTTGCTGTTCTGAGCTGGGTTGCGGAATGTAGAGACGTGACCATCTTCTTCGAGCCACCGCAATTGAATGTTGTTGGGGATGTCACTCCACAATAAATATCGCCCCACTCCGTTCCAAGCACATCCCTCGGCCCATATCATCTTAGGGCTATGATACAAGCGGTTAATAGCAGCGTTGCCCTGCTTGAATTTGTTGAATTCATCGTCAATGGTGACAACATCCGGATCGGGGTACCGTGTCGGAGCGGCTCCTGGGCCATAGTCCCGAGCGGAAATAGATTTATTTGAGAGTAAAGTTTGTGCGGTGGCGGTTGCCGTTACTGCCAGAACAAATTGTCGACGGCTGAATCCAGGAATGTTGGTGGTCATGATAAATTCTTTTGCTAAATGATGGACAGTATCAATCAGGATGTGAATAAAGTGATAGCTAAAAAGCGTTTCATGTCTTTGGTTATAGCACATTCTAAAGTTGATATGTTACAACCTATGGCACTGAAACAAAGCGCTGAATCCCCTAGTCGAAAAATGGAGCCGGTTATATGGAAAAGGAAACGGAACGCATTGCCACGGTGGTGCCAGTCGAGGAAGTGGATGCTGCAGGGTTAGTAGCCGAGATTTACGCTGACATTAAACGCGTCAAAGGGATCAATTTTATTCCGAACTTCTGGAAGGTGTTAGCAGTTTATCCGCCACAGTTAGAGCAGGTTTGGAACCAACTTAAAACGATCATGCATCCTGAAGATTCTGGCCGTGAGGGATTGCTGTCACCGCAAACAAGGGAGATGATCGCTGTCGCCGTGTCCGCCTCAAACGGGTGTAGTTACTGTGTTAATTCACACACGGCAGCGCTGAAAAAACTTGGAGTCTCGCAAGAGTCGATCGGTGAAGTGCTGGCTGTCGTTGGTCTGTTTAGCCAGACCAACGCATTGGCCGATGGATTTCAAGTTAAATCCGACGTCTTTCCCAACTTTGAATGACGCGGTTTTATGCTATTGGAAATAGGGCTTGCATTAGATCCGGAGTGCCCAGTGAACGCGTGGGATAGAATATTTCGCCAGCGGCATATCCCGCGCCGGCGCCGACATGCATCGCGAACGCTTTAACACGGTCATAGACATAGTTCTTTTCCGCCGGGAATTGAGTGGCATAGCAGCGGATGGATTCCAGCTTCTGTTGCAGCGTGTCGCTGATATCTGTCGTGATATGCCCACAGGCGGCGACACCGTGCATTGGTTCAAATGCGAGTTGAAAATAGAGTTGGCGAGAGATGATATGCGGCGGCACATCGCCAAAATGATCGGGCCATTTACATAATCGTGAATAAAAGACTGCCGCATCTGTGATCAGCATCGCTTGATAATGATCCGGCGAAGCCAGCGGTGTTTTATCTCCAAATCCCAGTACGACTTTAGGACGGTATTGGCGAAACAGTTTTGCCAAGGCCACGCGTGCTTCAAAACTGTCGAACAACCGGCGGTTGGGCAGTTCCATTGTGATCCGTTTGTGAACACCGAGCACTTCAGCGGCTTGTTTTGCTTCTTGTAGTCGAACCTCAGGTCCAGGGCTGAGTGGAGTTGGTTCGCCGTCAGTCAAATCAATGATACCGACGCGGTATCCTTGCTGCACCATTCGCGCGAGTGTTCCTCCACAGGCAATCTCGACGTCATCTGGATGGGCCCCCACGGCAATAAGGTCGAGTTGTTGGTCGTCGTCTTTGTGGCTCTTCGATTCAGCGGACATGGCAGTACTTCGGTTTAGGCAATTGTGTAAATCGCGGACTATAGGTCGGAATACTTAAAGCCTTTGCGAAAAGATGAATGTTGTTTCCCATCGACTTCGGCATAGGGGTAAACAAGGAAATTCACTGGACCAGCCTGTTGTTGGGGCACTAGTTCTAGGTCACGGCCAATCGTAAACGCGATCCGATTTTCAGTGAGGCTGCCAAAGTAATAATCAGTCTTTGAGGGATCTTTATCCGCTTCCGAAATGTCAACGGGAATCCATTTTTTGTTGGCGACAAACTTGGCCCAGCAGTGGTATCCGCTTACCGTGCCAGTGCCTCGTTCCGAAGAAATTGGAAATCCAATTTCAAATCGAGCTGGAATGTTTTGTTCACGACAGATAGAGATAAAGAGGCTATGGAAATCCGTGCAGTTACCGTGCTGGCTGTCACATGCCCATGCTGAGTCGCCGCGTCCCCAGAGACCACCGGCGGGTTTGTCATATTTCATGTGCGTGTTGATGCTGTCATACAATTGTCGTCCGCGACGGAGGATATTTTGGTCGAGTTCCTTGCGGTCGATAAGTTGGTCTAATAGGTTGGCGGACGTAGGTACAAAACGGCTTGCCGAGATAAACAACTCAGTTTGACTTTCATTGAAATATTCAGTTAGCGCCGGCAGGTGTTCCTGTCGTTCTAGTTCATAGCTAATTTTAAAAGGTACCTCCCCTTGCTCGGTCGCGGTCGCTTGGAAGTACAGTACGTGGTTACCAAACCGCAATTCGCGATTGATCTCGTATTCGCCTGGTACGTCAATTTGTTTGTTAAGGATTTTCTGCTCGTGGGTGTCCGTAGCAATCGGCAACCAAATTGAAACTTTGGCACCTGGCTTAATGTCTGTTAGGGCTCCCGCATAGGTGAACGTGAAGTGGCGGGACTGCGCCGCAATGCTGGTCGAATCACCAGTCGAGTCGGTATCGCACGTGCCGTCCGTGTCGCTAGCGAGATTCGCTGGTTCTGTGCCTATTGAGTTTGCCGTTGAGACGTTTTGGGTGTACGGGTCGCCGCTTGTCGGTTCATCTTGGCACCCAGCAAACAAGGTGCAAGTAGCGCCTATGAGTAGTAGCGTAGGAAGTTTCATGTAATCCGTATCAATTTTTGAAACGCGCGAAAAGCACGATGAGTATTAAAGGATAAAAAAACCCGGCGATCCAATCGCATGTAATTGCGTGCAACGAGATCGCCGGGCGATTATTTTCGATGTGCGTTTTAGAGCACAACAGTGTTCTTGTCACCAGGAATGGCTACTTTATAGTTGCCGTCAGCATCCGGACTCAGCGGCGCGTCGTCATCCAGTGAATGCAATGCGTCAACATCACAAAGTTTAAGCTCAGAGTTAATAGCGTCATCCCATTTGATCATTTGGCCCGAGTAAGTTGCCATGCGACCAAGGATTGAAGTCATCGTGCTTTTGGCACCATAGGCTGCTTCATTTGGAATGCGTCCTGCGCGGAGGTCTGCAAACATATCGTGGTGTTCTTGTTGGTGACCACCGCGACTGCCTTTGGTTCGGAAAATCTCTTTTCCATCGCCATCCCAAATAATACCTGAACGCATGTCGCAGGTGCCTTTAGATCCGTGAGCGTGTTCGGAAACAGCATTCCAACAACCACGGATGTGACGGCATTGACTGAATAGTTTCAATCCACTGGCGTATGTATATTCAACAAAGTGATGGTCAAATATTTCGCCGTGGTCGATGCCATTGCGAACTTCACGACCACCTTGGCCCTGAGCGGAAATCGGGAAGTCGTCTTCGAGCCAATTCATGACATCGATATTGTGGATGTGTTGTTCGTCGATGTGGTCGCCACATAGCCAATTGAAATAGTACCAGTTTCGCATCTGGTACTCGAGTTCCGACTGACCGTCTTGACGCGGACGAACCCACACGCCACCGCCATTCCAGTAGACGCGGCCCAGATTGATGTCGCCAATAGCGCCGTCTTTGAGACGTGCAATGGTTTCGATGTAAGCCGGTTCATGGCGTCGTTGCAGGCCAACTTGTACACAGAGATTTTTGTCGACGGCAATCTTGTTGGCGTCGAGCACGCGGCGGACACCAGGGGCGTCTGTAGCAACAGGTTTTTCCATGAAGACGTGGACGCCGGCGTTTACAGCTGCTTCAAAATGTAAAGGGCGGAAGCCCGGAGGTGTTGCTAGGATGATCAAGTCGATATCCGCTTCGAGTACTTGTTTGTAGGCATCGAGTCCAGTGAACATTGTTTCCTCAGTCACTTTGACTTTATCGCCATGCTTACTTTTGATAGCGCGATAGGATCCTTGTAGACGATCGTCAAAGACGTCGGCCATCGCTACAATGTTGACTTCGCCGTTGGTATTCATCGCTTGCACAGCGGCTCCGGTACCGCGGCCACCACAGCCCACGAGTCCGATCTTGATTGTTTCATCACCGTAGGGATGTGCGGCTCGTGCGATTTGTAGGTTGCCAGCTACTGTGCTGCCAGCAACTAAGATGGTTGATTTTTTGATAAAGTCTCGGCGCGAACCCGTTTTGGATGGTGTTGCTTTTGTCATTGAATAAATTCTCCAACGCTCTGTATGCGTTTTGTCACTCGTTGTTAATAAGTTTCTGTTATCTGCTATTATAAAGAGTCGGCGGAGCTGGTCGTCGCATTTGCGACGTATAAACTACTCCCAATACCGCTGCCTATCAGCATAATCGTAAAGGAAGTTGAGTACAACCAATTATTAACAAGTATTCCCGTCT